>CAZASJ010000001.1:0-51804 GCA_964487735.1 uncultured Bacteroidales bacterium
GAAAACATGCACACCGCTTAGCCCGCTAACAAACTGATTAACTGCTTTATAAAACTATACAAAACCATGAAAAGGTCAATTGTAGCAATCATTTTTATCATTTTTGCGATCAACATAACAAGCTTCGCCCAGGCCTGGAGAGATCAGGAAATGGAAGTCAAGGTGGAGATCAATGATCAGATTACCGCCAATAAACTCTCTGAATTAAACTTTATCGGTGATTATGGCCCTGGTCAGGCCATCCTGTATGTAATACCGCGCGAAGCGGAATTGCTCGATAAAGCCGGCATTGATTATAGCATTCGCATACCTGACCTGAATACCCATTACAAGGATTTCTGGAACAATAGGATGGCTTACCATTCCTATCAGGAAATCGTCGACCTGGCAGACAGCCTGGTGACGGCATTCCCCAACCTTTGTATGAAGAAAATATATGGCACTTCTATTGAAGGCCGTGAATTGGCAGCATTGAAGATCAGCGACAATGTAAACAATGATGAAAATGAAGCTGAAATATTGTTCGATGGTGGTATTCATGGTGATGAGATCGGAGGGCCTGAAAATTGCATCCGTTTTGCCCGCGATATTTTAACCGATTACGGCAGCGATCCTGAAATAACCTTCCTTATTGACAACCGTGAGATCTGGATCTATTACATGGTCAACCCCGATGGAAGGGAAAACATGGTTAGATACAATGCAGCCGGCGTAGATTGTAACCGCGATTATGGATTTATGTGGGATGCATGGGGCGGAAGCACAGGAGCCTTCTCCCAGGTGGAGACCAAAAGCCTGAGAAACTGCAGCTATGATCACCAGTTTGTGGTACATACTACTTACCATAGCGGAACAGAGTATGTTTCCTGCCCATGGAGCTATCGTCCGGAAACGCCCCATGATATGGACCATATCCTTCAACTGGCAGAGCTTTACAGTGATCTTTCCGGATATGCCAATCTCGAATTCGGCCAGGGAAATTCAGGTATGTACGCCATAAACGGCAGTACCAAAGATGGAAATTATGGCGTGGCAGGATCCATCAGCTGGTCGATGGAAATTTCAAATGACAAGCAACCTCCTGCAAGCCAGATCATGCAATATTACAACTGGAACTATCCATCCATGAAAGCCATGATCGAATATGCAGGATACGGCCTTGAGGGGACCGTAACTGATGCCGTAACAGGAGACCCTGTTCGGGCAACCGTATTTATCAACGATTTTATACAAACATATACCGACTCCGCTGCCGGTGATTATCATAAATACGTATTACCCGGAAACTATTCCATTAAGATCATGGCCAATGGCTATGAAACCCAAACCTTCCCCGATAGTGTCAGCGTTACGGAATTAAGCAGTACAATTACTGATTTCCAAATGGTAGCTGTTGATGACGCACGCTGGTATGCATGGAGAATGATCAGCAGCCAGATCCCCGGAAACAACACGGTGGATGAAGGAAACACCCAGGCACTGATCGGTGCCCCTGATATGGTAAATTATTCCATCGGTAGAAATGGCTGGGTCGTTGTAGATATGCAAAAGCCCATTCTTGACAGGCCCGGAGCAGATATAAAAGTTTTTGAAGGCGACCTCTCAGCGGAAGGATATACATGCTTTGCCGGTGAAACCATGGATGGTCCCTGGATGTTCATGGGAGAAGGTATCGGAACATCGGAATTTGAATTATCCGTTACCGGCCTTGAAGAGGCCAGGTATTTCAAGATCCTTGATGATGGTGATGGCCCTCAGAATGCCGACAATGCAGGATTCGACCTGGATGCGGTCAGCGACATGGACCATTTCTGGGGTGTTTTCATTATAATGTATGAATACACGCTGAATGATGAAAATGACAATGGACATCTTGAACAGGGAGAAACTGCTGATCTCGTCGTTAACCTGGGGAATAATGGAAATGTTACCGCCAATAATGTTACCGCCACCTTGTCCACAAACTCGGCATTCATCAACATAAGCCAGCCCACTGCAAATTACGGAACACTTTTACAAAATCAATCCGGCGATGGGACATTCTCTTTTGAAGTAGATGAGTTAATTCCGAATGGCGACACCGTGTATTTTACAATTGATGTGCTTGCCAATAGCGGATTTTACAGTACTTCTTTTGAACTGATGTTCATTGTAGGGAAATATCCTATCCTCATCATTGACCTGGACGGAAACCAGAACTCCGGTACCATCATGCAAAATATTATATCGGATATCGACCTCACTGCCCATTATAAAACCAGCTTCCCTGATTATCTTGATCTTTATCAATGCATCTTTGTATGCCTGGGAGTTTTCGATGACAACCATATTCTTTCAAATGCTGAAGGACAGGCATTGGCTGATTACCTGAACCACGGAGGCAGGCTCTACATGGAAGGTGGTGATACCTGGGCCTACAATGAACCAACACCTGTACATCCAATGTTCAAAATTAATGGGCTGGATGACGGAAACAGCGACCTTGGCTTACAATTTGGACAAGAGGGCTCATTTGCTGAAGATTTGGTTTATCCATACGATGGGGACAATAGCTATATCGACAGGCTTGAGCCGATCGATAATGCATTTGAATTGTTCCGCAACCAGGTTCCCTCATATTGCAATGCCATTGCCCTGGATGAAGGAAGCTATAAAACAGTAGGAGTGGCCTTTGAGTTTGGTGGATTATCTGACAATAGCCAATCTACTAAGGAAGAACTTATGGTCCTTATCCTGGAATTCTTTGGTGGCATTCTCACCGAAACCAATGAGTATTCTATAAATGAAAATATCTCTGTCTGTGCCTGGCCAAATCCATTCAGCCAAAAAATCAATTTCAATTTTACCCTTAATGAATCAACGGATGTCAGCCTTGAAATTTTTAACATGAATGGCGTAAAGGTTAAAGATATCGTCAACACAAGACTGGTCAGGGGCACGCATACTTTCAGTTGGGATGCCTGTTCTTCTGGGGGAGAAAGCCTTTCCCCTGGCCTGTACCTGTACAAGATAAATACCCCGAATTCCCAACAAACAAAGAAGATTTTACTAAGCCGATAATGTTCGTTGATCTATCATGAAAGCATCCATTTTATGAAAATATCTATATATTAATACTGTATCATATCACAATTATTTATAAATTGGCTTCCCAAAAACACATATACACCATAAAACCAAACAAAAAAATAAAATAATGAAGCATTTCTACAAGCTAACTGCCATCGTTCTACTAACAGTACTAAGCCTTCTATCGCTAAACGCACAAACTGTCGTTTTTACCGACAGTTGGAGCAAAGCCGGTATTAGCCTTGCAAAAGAAACACCAGAAAGTGTTAAGGTAAACTACTCCATCGAAGAATTTTACATGGATGAGGTTGATGTAAAAGGAACTGCTATGAAATCTATTCATCTTCCCGGCAACCTGATTCCAAACAATGAAGGTGCTCCGGACCTTGCAGGGAGCAGTCGTTATATTGCTATCCCACAGGGTGCTAAAGCTAAGTTGAATGTTTTATCATTTCGTACCGAGTCGTATCAAAATATAGAGGTTGCACCTGCACCCCGTATACCATTGGATACCGATAACAGCCCCCTGGTTTATCACAGGGATGAAAGCATCTATTCAATCGATGCATTTTATCCGGCAGAACCATTTCTGCTTTCATCAGAAACAACCATCAGGGGTGTTGATGCAGTTATGCTGGGGATTACACCCTTCCAGTACAACCCACTTACGAAGGAATTGCTTGTATATCGCGACATTGAAATTGAAGTTGTTTTTGAAGGCGGCACAAGCCAATTTGGCGAAAATCGCTATCGTAGCCGTTGGTTTGACCCCATCCTCAGGGATCAGCTGCTTAATTATACTTCTCTTCCTGTTCTTGAATATTCAACAAATGGCGGAAACAAAACAGATGGTTTTGAATATGTGATCATCGTTCCGGATAATCCTGTTTTTGAAGCCTGGGCAGATACACTGAAAAACTTCAGGAATATGCAGGGGATCAGTACCGGCATCTATACCATTTCAGAAGTTGGGGGAAACAACATCAATACTATTGAAAGTTTCATCAATAATGCATACAATACATGGACCATTCCGCCACTGGCATTTCTGATCATGGCTGATTATTCTGCTACAGGGGATGGCATCCTTTCTCCCATCTGGGATTATTATTGCGCTTCTGATCATATTTACGGTGATGTAAACGGAAATGGCATGGCTGATGTGATCATGGCCAGGATGACAGCCGAAAACGGAACTCATCTCGAAAACATGATAGGCAAGATCATCAATTATGAACTTGACCCTCCAACATACGAATCCTATTACAATCCCATCACAGCCCTTGGATGGCAAACCGAACGCTGGTTCCAGATCTGCTCTGAAGCTGTTGGAGGATTCTTTAAAAATGAAAAAGGGAAAACCCCTATTCGTATCAATGAAGTATATGGTGGCAATCCATCCGTCGACCCATGGTCAACAGCGACCAATACCAGTACTATACTTGGAGTATTTGGACCCAATGGGCTGGGATACATTCCTGCCAGTCCTTCAGAACTCGGAAACTGGTCGGGTGGAAATGCCAATGACATCAACGATGCCATCAATGCAGGGGCATTTATTCTTCAGCACCGCGACCATGGTGGCGAAACAGGCTGGGGAGAACCTTCATACAATAACAACAGCCTCAATGGCCTTTCAAATGAAGATCCTTGTTTTATATTCTCCATCAACTGCCTTACCGGAAAATATAATTGGGGTTCTGAATGTTTTACTGAAAAATTCCACAGGATGGAACAGGGTGCACTTGGCTTGATCGCTGCCTCTGAAGTTTCATACTCCTTTGTGAACGACACCTACGTTTGGGGCCTATACGACTATATGTGGCCTGAGTTTCTGCCAGAGTTTGGCTCAACAATTGCTGAAGAAAGAGGAAAGTTACCGGCCTTTGCCAATGTAGCTGCTAAATATTTTCTTCAATCCTCAAGCTGGCCTTATAATACAGGAAACAAAGAGGTAACATACAACCTTTTCCATCACCATGGATGTGCCTTCCAATCGCTATATTCTGAAGTTCCTATGAACCTCATGGTGATCCACGACAATGTTTTGCTTACAGGAAGCAGTTCATTTACTGTAACGGCCGATTCAGGAGCTTTTATTTCACTCACGCACAATTATGAGATCCTGGGAACCGCCGAATCAGACGGCACACCCCAAACCATCAGCATTTCATCCCTTATACCTGGCGACGTCCTGGATGTTGTGGTTACCAAACAAAATTACTTCAGGTATCATGCCAGTGTTGATGTGATTCCCGCAAACATGTCTTATGTGGTATATAATGATTTTGAGATCAACGATGCAGGCGGAAACAACGATGGCATTCTTGATTATGGCGAATCAGTCCTTTTGTCACTGACACTTGAAAATGTTGGCCTTATCGATGCCATAGGAGTGAATGCAGACATTAACAGTTCAAACGCCCACATAAGCATTACAGATAATACAGCAAGCTTTGGCGATATCCTGTCTCTCGAAACCGTTACTGTTGTCGATGAGTATGCCTTTGATGTTGCTACAGATGTTTCCGATGGAGAAGTGATTGTTTTCAATGTTGAAGCCACCGATGGTGATTCAATCTGGAACAGCACCTTTGTTGCGCAGGCGCATGCACCTGTTATGGAGTATGTGGACTTCAGTATTGACGATGCAACAGGTAACGGAAACGGCAGGCTCGATCCGGGCGAAACTGCAGAAGTAACAATCAATATTGCCAATATGGGTTCTTCAGAAGCATACAATGTTGATGTGGCCCTTAGCTGCAGTGGTAAAGCATACATTACTGTTGAAAATGGCCCGATCTCTGTTGGTGACATCAGTGCACAGGGTACAGCCAGTGCAGTATTTGATATAACTGCTGCTGATAACACCCCGGGTGGATTCAATGCCCTTTTCTCCGTCAATATAAATGCTGACATGGACATTTCTGGGGTCGGTGCATTTGATTTCATTGTAGGACAGTTCTCCGCCCTGATTCTTGACCTCGACCCGCAAAACCATTCAGGCCCTGCCATGATGGATGCATTTAATGATATTGACCTCATCGCATTTTACACCACCAGCTTCCCTGCAGACCTGAGCATATACAAATCAGTGTTTATATCATTGGGTGTGATTTTCACCGGGCATGAACTTACATCCATTGAAAGCTCCAAGCTTGTTCAATACCTGAATGGAGGCGGAAGGCTGTACCTCGAAGGCCGCCGTACCTGGTACGACGATCCTCCTCAACCCATCCACAATAAATTCAATATTGATGTACAGGTTGAAACATGGTTTGCCTATGATACACTTAACGGACAAACAGGAACTTTTGCCGAAGGAATGCAATTTATGTTTGACGGTTCCAGCCCTTATAACGACTACTACATGATTCCGGAAGGGAGTGCTTTCACTGTTTTTGATGGCCCTGCCGGATGGGGAAATACAGTAGCTTATGATGAAGGCTCATACAAAACCATTGGTTGTGCATTTGAATTTGGCGATCTGGTAGATGGCAGCAGTCCATCCACCCGCAGCCAGCTGATGATAAAATACCTGACCTTCTTTGGTGACATTGTAACCTCTGCACCGGAAGCACCTGCCTACACAGAAGCCTCCCTTGGTGAGATGTATCCAAATCCATTCAGTGATCATATGAACATCACTTTCAGCCTTGAAAAAGAAATGCCTGTCAGCATTGAGATTTTCGACATTGAAGGCAAAAAAATTGCCACGCTTGTAGAAAGCAAAATGAAAGCCGGTGAGCATACAATCGACTGGGATGGAACAGACAGCAGAGGCAATACACTAAAGAGTGGAATATACCTGTGTACACTGAAAACAAGTTCAGTGATTACCACGAAAAAGTTAATCCGCTATTAATTAGACCTATAAGTTTGTATATTTGCAATAACTTTTAGAATATTCGTAAAAATTAAATAAAACCAACTAACAAAAAAAACCAAAATGAAATTCTCAGTACTTCTTAAGCAGACAATCAGCATGCTGGTGGTAACTATTTTCATTTCATCTGCTATTTTCGCAGATGAGGTAAAATACACCGATAGCTGGTCAAATCAAGGTTTCAACCTTGTTCAATCAGAAAATTCCGGCGTGAATGTAATTCACTCGGTAACAAGTTTTAGTTTTAACAATATGGATATCAATGGTGAAGAAATGACGGTAATCAACATGCCCGGCGTTCTTCTGCCAAACGATGAAGGTGCCCCAAACCTTCCCGGCCAGGGACGCTACATTGCCGTTCCCCTTGGTGCAAGCGCAAAACTCAATATTAAAAGCATGCGCACCGAGACTTTCAGCAATATTGAAATGGCCCCGGCTCCACGCATTCCTTTTGAAGATGACCCCAGTCCGCTTCATTATGAAAAAAACATGGATATCTACGGACAAAATGCATTTTACCCTGCACAGTCCGTTCAGCTTTCCGAACCTATGAAGATCAGGGGAGTTGATGTTGTGATCCTCGGAATTACTCCATTCCAATACAATCCTGTAACAAAAGAACTTGTTGTACTTCGCGATATCGAAGTTGAAGTTGTTTTTGAAGGTGGCTCTGCTGAATTCGGTGAAACCCGTTATCGCAGCCGCTGGTGGGATCCAATAATGGCCAATGCCATTATGAATTTTGATGCACTTCCGGTAATTGATTATAACTGGATGTACAAGGAAAACCACGAAATAATTGACGGATGCGAATACCTTATCATTACTCCTGATGGAGCTGATTTCGTTAGCAAAGCAGATGAAATTGCTACCTTCCGTAACAAACAGGGTATTTTAACAGAAGTTGTGACCCTGACTGAAGTTGGTGGCAACACTACCAATGCCATCGAAACCTATGTAAACAATGCTTATAATAACTGGACTCTTCCACCTGCAGCTGTGCTGCTTTTAGGTGACTTTGGATACAATATCAGCAACAATGTGATTGCTCCAATCTACGATAATTACTGTGCATCTGACAACATCTATGCTGATGTTGACGGTGATCACCTTCCAGATATGGTTTTTGCCCGTATCACTGCAAACAATGCAGACCAATTGGATGTGATGGTTTCAAAATTCATCAACCATGAAACCAATCCTCCTACGAATCCTGATTTCTACAACAATCCAATCACAGCCGTAGGCTGGCAAACCGAACGTTGGTTCCAGCTCTGTGGTGAAGTTGTTGGTGGCTTTTTTAAAAATGAACTTGGAAAAGATCCCATACGCATCAATGCTATTTATTCAGGAACCCCCGGAAGCGTCTGGTCTACTGCAACAAACACTTCAACTGTAGTGAACTATTTTGGACCTAACGGACTCGGATATATTCCTGCTGCTCCATCAACACTTGGCGGATGGACAGGCGGAAGCTCATACCAGATAAACAACACCATCAATAACGGTTCATTTATCATGGTTCACAGGGATCATGGATATGAGCAAGGATGGGGTGAGCCCTCTTATAGCAATACCAGCATTAATGGACTAACCAATGAAGACCTTATTTTCGTTATGTCGGTGAATTGCCTTACCGGTAAATACAACTGGTCAGGTGAGTGTTTTACAGAAAAATTCCACCGTCATACCAGTGGCGGACATAACTCAGGAGCACTCGGACTAACTGCAGCTTCAGAAGTATCATATTCATTTGTGAATGACACCTACGTTTGGGGTTCCATCGATAATATGTGGCCAAGCTTTATGCCTTTGTACGGAACTGAATTCCCAACAAGTTTTGCAATGCCTGCATTCGGGAATGCTGCCGGAAAACACTTCCTGCAACAATCAAGCTGGCCTTATAATACAAGCAACAAAAGGGTAACTTATCACCTTTTCCATCACCATGGAGATGCTTTCCTTACACTTTATACCGAAGAACCAATGGACCTTACCATTGTTCATGCAGGGAGCATTCCTTACGGCTCAAATGTATTTAATATTACTGCGGATATCGGTTCAACAATTTGCTTATACCGCAATGGGGAGATTCTGCACACTGCAACAGGAACAGGCTCGGTGCAAGCCATTCCAATACCTGCACTGCCCCTGGCCGCCAATGTAACCCTTACTGTTACAAAACAGAATTACTTCCGTCATGAAGAACTGATTCCGGTAGAAACTGTACTTGCAGCCAACTTTGAGGCTGATGTTACATCAACTTGTGCCGAAGGAGCTGTAAGCTTCACTGATCTTTCTTCAGGAGATGCCACCTCATGGCTATGGACATTTGAAGGCGGCGATCCTGCCACTTCAACGGATCAGAACCCAACTGGTATTATGTACAATACTTTTGGTGTGTATGATGTAACACTTGAAATTTCCAATGCAAGCTCATCTGACACCTACACTATGGAAGACTACATCACCGTTATCGAAAATGTAGAAGTTGGTGCAACGGTTTATTCTGACTTTACCGAGATCTGTGATGGCGAAGAAGTAACATTCAATGTTGAAGTTGACAATGGCGGAACAGACCCCATTTATCAATGGAAACTCAATGGTGTTGATGTTGGAGACGGAACGGATGTATATGTCAACAGCGAACTCGTTGACGGAGATATGGTTTCCTGTGAAGTAACATCTTCCATCGAATGTGTGATCGAAAACCCGGTATTGTCAAATGCTGTGGCAATGGTCGTAAATGAGATCCTAACTCCGTCTATTTCAATTGAAACAGAAGTTACCTACATCTGCGAAGGCGATGAAGTTACCTTCACTGCAATTTCAATGTATGAAGGAGAAAATCCAATATACCAATGGAAACTGAACGGAAATAATGTAGGCGAAAACAGTCCGGAGTTTATGACTGCCGATCTCATAGACGGGGACATTGTAAGCTGTGAACTTACTTCAGATGCTGAATGCCTGGCCATAAACCCTGTTATGTCTAATGATATTGTCAATACTGTGTATCCATTCCCGGGTGAATTAAGTACTCCAAACGGACCCGTTGAAGTTGATATTTACGAAACACCTACAAGTGAATACGCAACAACAGAAGATCCGAACACAACGGAATATGTCTGGACAGTAAGCCCGGAAAACGCATATGACGAACTCACAGTTGATATGTTCAACCTGACCGTAACATGGGCTGAAAGCTTTAGCGGACAGGCAAGCATCAATGTTATTGGAAATAACGACTGTGGCAGTGGTCCCGTTTCTGCCGATATTGAGGTGTGGGTTGAAAACACCACCGGAATAGGCGAAAACGAGCTGAACATAGGTGTTTCCGTATTTCCTAACCCTAACAATGGTACATTCACAGTTAAACTGTCATCGGATAAAAACGAGACCGTAAGGCTGACGATCAGAAACATTGTGGGTGAAACTGTTTACAGCGAAAAAGACCTGACTGTAAATGGCGAATTTGTAAAAGTAATTGACCTGAGTACTTATGCTGAAGGCATTTACTTCCTCATGCTTGAAAACAACAACAAGGTCCTCACTGAGAAGATCGTTGTACAACAATAAATTTCTAATTTTAAAACGATAATTATGAAAAAACTTTTATTTGCAGTGACGCTGGTTTTTGCGATCACTTTTGTATTCGGACAACAAATTGATCGCAACAGGGTTGTGGTTGAGATCGGAACAGGTACATGGTGTACTTATTGCCCCGGAGCAGCCATGGGGGCCGATGATCTCGTTGCCAATGGAGATCCTGTTGCTATTATTGAAAACCACAATGGCGATAACTATGCCAATGTATATTCTAATGCACGGAATAGTTATTATGGTGTTTCCGGTTATCCTACTGCTTTCTTTGATGGTGGCAGCAGCGTAGTTGGAGGGAGCCATTCTTCCTCAATGTATTCATCTTACCTGCCAAAGGTTAATGCCAGAATGAATGTTCCATCTAGCTTTATTTGTGAGTTATATGGTTCTCATTCAGGAGCTGCCTATAACATGGTCGCAAAGATCTATAAGGTTGCTGAATATACAGGTCCTGACCCTGTTTACCACCTTTGTGTTACTGAATCTGATATTCAGGTAGCATGGCAAGGACAAACAGAACTCAATTTTGTTAACCGTTTAATGGTACCCAATCAGAATGGCACAACCATAAGTTTTGCCGATAGCGATACTGTAACGCTTAACCTGAGTTTTACAATGGGTAATTGGGCGATTGCTCACGTAGAATTTGTAGGATTCCTGCAAAGGAATGATACCAAAGAAGTATTGCAGGGCATGAAAGTACCTGCTTTCTTCCTCCCACCACCACCCATGCCGCCTGTTGCTGATTTTGAAGCTGATGCTACACAAACCTGTGCAGGATATGAAGTTCAGTTTACTGACCTTTCTTCCAATAATCCAACAGCATGGACATGGACATTCCCCGGTGGTACCCCTGCAACATCAAATGACAGAAACCCGGTGGTAGTTTATGAAACCGAAGGTGTTTATGATGTTACTCTTGTGGCCGTAAACAGTGCCGGCGACAATGAAATGATCAAAGCCGATTATATGGACATTGCATTCACTCCCGAACAACCTGAAATCACAGTACAAAGCTATGAACTGGTTTCAAGTGCAACGGATGGAAACCAATGGTACCTAGATGGCATAATGATTGACGGTGCTACAGCACAAACCTATGCCCCTATCAATAATGGCGCTTACTCGCTAACCGTTACTGAGGGAACTTGTACTTCGGATGTATCAGAAGAATACGAAGTGATGTGGGTAGGTATTCCTGAGCAATATGCCAATCAGGCAGTAAAGGTTTATCCTTTGCCTAACCAGGGTAGATTTACACTTGAGATCAACACAAGTACACCTGACATTCTTAGTATGAAAGTATATGATGCTACCAATGCAATCGTATATCAGGAAGAAAAGATCCAGGTAAACGGACCATTCAAAAACCAGGTTGACCTTACGCAACTTTCAAATGGTATTTACTTCATGGTCCTTGAAGGAAAAACAGGACAGTATTTCCAGAAAATCATGATCCAGAAGTAATTCCTGATCCCTAAAATATTGAAAGCCATTACCCTTGGGTGATGGCTTTTTTTTATGTTCTGCCGAGAAAGGTTCTATTATCATTATTTTTACATATTCAAACGAACATGAGAAACAACTTCTCCAATACTCAATAGATGTTTCATTGATAAAACATTAAATATGAAAACCTTCCGTATCCTCAGTATTATCATCATGATCAGTTTTCTGGTACCATCAATTTCATCTGGCCAAAAAGAAAAAGACCGGAATCTGGAAACAATAAACCGGCGAGTCGATAATAATGGCTATTGGAAAAGGATGGCAGAAAAAGAACGCACTACTTTAAGTCCAATGACGGATGTACCCAATGCTGAATACACAAGTTCAGAACCAGATCCTTTGAGCTCATTTACCCAGGACTCACCCGATATTCCCGTTACAACTGAGAATAACATACAAAGTGAAAATTTCGTTTATATCCATCCATATGATCCCATTATGGCTATGGCCAATGTCCCTGTTACAAAGCATGTTGCTGATTTCATTGTCACTGCACTCGCTGATCCTGAAGAGGTTTGTGTCGGAGAAACAGTCCAGCTTGATGTTGAAGTAGTAGGAGGAGGAGGAAGCTATGCCTATACCTGGACATCAGAGCCCCCGGGCTTCAATTCAACACTCAAGGCGCCTCAGGTAATTCCGATGGAAAACACAACATACACAGTACATGCAGCTGATGGAACAAACTCAGGATCCGGCTCAATAAGTGTTTCCGTTTTCGATTATCCGGTAGTATCGATAGGACCGGATACAGAAATTTGCATCGGTGAAGAACACATCTTTGATGCGGGAAATGGATATGCAAGCTATGAATGGCAGGACGGTTCGGATGGAACAAGTTTCACTGCCAGCGAAACTGGCATCTACTGGGTTGAGGTAAGCAATTCAGTTGGATGTTTTACAAGGGATTCGGCCATGCTTATTGTAAAGCAACTGCCAATACAACCAGCCAAACCTGCAGGGCCTTCCATGTTGGATCTTTACAATGGAAACGCTTCGGTTTACCTAACTTCCGAACAAGTCGGGATAAGCGATTATACATGGGTCATTGAACCTTTGTCTGCCGGAATGATCCTGGATAATGAAGCCGAAGCCACTGTTAATTGGAATGATTCATTCACCGGAACGGCGATGCTGAAAGTGATGACATCAAACCTATGCGGAAACAGTATCTGGTCAGACAAGCTTGAGATCAATATAACAAATACTTTTGGCATCCATGACCTCGAAAAGCAAATAGGCGTTAATGTTTATCCAAACCCTAATAATGGCAGCTTTAGCATTAACCTGAGCACAGAAAGTATAATGAAAGTGAACATTTATATCAGAAATTCACTCAGCACCATTGTGTACGAATCTTTAGATGTTCAACTTAGAGGTAAACACAATAAGCAGATCAGTCTTGGACAATTATCAGCAGGAGTATATACTATAATCATCGAGGGTAAAGCCGGGCGCTTAAGCAGACAGGTGATCGTGCAGGAATAAGCAGCACACCTTGTTTATAACCCTTCCAAATTAGCTGGCTGGCAACCATTATAGATGTCAATCTGTCTTAATAATAGGCTGAAAATGATAACTTGCAGGCCTAAAAATCGTATAAACAAGCTAAAAATACTTTTAAAATGCGAAGCTTTATATTGGCAGTGGCCCTGATCCTTATCAGTGCTGTTTCTTTTGGTGGCGAGATAATCAAAACCTATCAATTCTCGAATTACACTATTGAAAGCCTTGGAGAATATCAGATAATAAAATTTGACGATTGCCTGAATACAGGATATACAGGTGAACCATCTTTGCCATGGTATGCAGTAAAATTGCTTCTTCCCCCTGGCGAAAAAGCAGTTTCCTTTACCATAATCCAACAAGATGAAGAACAGATAAACGGAAACTTTTTACTATATCCGCAACAGGCATCCAGGCCTGTTTCCCATGGCAGTTCCGGTATCTTTCAAATCAATGATGATCTGTACGGATCAAATGATGTTTATCCCTTGGAAGCCAATGGCATTCTAAATACATCTTATATGAATGGCCACAGCATTGCAATGCTGAACATTTGTCCCGTCAGCTACATTCCCGCTGATGGACAGTTATCCTTTTTCAAAAAAATTACAGTTACTATTAAAACGGAGAAGCTTAGGGATTCGGAAGATGCTCTCCTCCTACTCAGCAGTACAGAAAAAGTTCATAAAAGCATTTCGTCATTTGTACAAAACCCGGAACTGCTCTCTGATTATCCACAAAAAGAGAATCGTAGCGATGATTATCAGCTTTTGATCATCACCCCCCAGTCTTTTGAAAATGATTTTGACGATCTCACCGAATTGTACATGTACAGGGGCCTGAAATCCGACATAATGACAACCGAAGAGATCGCTTCTACGATGACGGGGCAGGACCTTCAGGAACAAATAAGAAATTACATCATACAGGAATATACTGCCCACAATGTGGAATTTGTTCTCCTGGGAGGAGATGTGGAGCATGTGCCTTATCGTGGTTTTTATTGCTATGTAGAATCCGGCTCGGGTTATTCCGACAGCGACATTCCCGCCGATCTTTATTACTCTGCCCTGGATGGAACATGGAATGATAACGGAGACAATCTCTGGGGAGAGATTGGTGAAGATGACCTTCTTCCTGAGGTAGCTGTTGGCCGCTTCTCATTCAGCAATACAACAGAGCTAAATGCCATGCTACATAAGACCACTGCCTATCAGGACGATCCCATTCTGGGCGAATTCACCAATCCGCTTCTGGCCGGTGAACATCTCTGGGATGATCCCATAACATGGGGTTCTGATTATATGCGCCTGCTGATTGGTTTTCAGGATGAAAACGGCTACACCACTGTCGGGATACCCCCTGATCACACCATTGACAGCCTCTATGAAAGATGGCAAAACTGGGGAGGCAGTACCATCATAGCTGAGATAAACGATGGAAAATCATTCGTACACCACTGCGGACATGCAAATTCATCCACGGTAATGCACCTTGGGATCAGCGACATAACCAATTCAAACTTCTCGCAAGTGAATGGTATTGCCCATAACTACACATTTGTTCAAAGCCATGGTTGTATATGCGGAGCATTCGATAATTCGGATTGCATCATGGAACATATGGTGAAGATCGAGAACTTTGCTGCAGCCGTTATCGGAAACTCAAGATATGGCTGGTTTAATGAAGGCCAGACCGAAGGCCCCTCCGGACACCTCCACCGTGAAATGGTAGATGCTTTGTACGAGGAACAAATAGGACGCATCGGGGCGGCATTTATGGAAAGCAAAATTCAAACAGCCCCCTGGGTCAACGCACCCGGACAACATGAAGAAGGAGCACTCAGGTGGAATTTTTATGACATCAATATCCTGGGAGACCCCACCCTGCAAATATGGACAGATGAACCCTTCACTGTAAATGCTATTTTCACAGCTCCCATCCTGGTAGGAACAGCATCCATGGATGTAACAGTCATGAATGGCGGTACTCCGCTTGAAGGTCTGGTTTGCACACTTACCAAAGACGGTGTATTTCATGGAACGGCTGTCAGTGATGCAAATGGGGATGCTACCATAATGATAGACCCCCTGATCACCAGTATTGGAACAGCCAAGCTAAGCATTAGTGGATATAACTGCCTGACAACAACCTATAATGTTGCCGTTTCTCCGGCAGGAGGGCCGTTTATGATTTATCACGATCATGAAATAGATGACAATGCAGGTGGAAATGGAAATGGGCAGGTCGATCCTGAGGAATCCATTCTGATGACCATAGAAATTGCAAATGCAGGAACAGTTGATGGTACCGATGTTACTGCTGTATTGAGTTCAACAGATGAATACATCACCATTACAGATTCGGAAGGAATATATGGTTTCATCGCCGCAGGAACTGCTGCCGGCACCATTAACGACTTTGCTTTTGATGCAGCCGACTATTTTCCGGATCAGCATATTGTTGAATTCTCACTCGCCATCTCCGGAAACGGGAAAGAACTATGGTACGATGGCTTCAATATGACCCTTAATGCCCCGGTACTTGAAATTGGAGAAATGACCATCAATGATGATATGGGTGGAAATGGCGACGGCTTTCTGGATCCGGGCGAAACAGCAACAATCAGCTTTAACATCCTGAATAATGGCCATAGCGAAGCCTACGAAACGATGGTTTCCTGCGCTACAACTTGTGAATATGTGAGTCCATCATATGACATTACGAACATTGGAGATCTGGCTCCAGGTCTAAATCAGTCTGCAGAATTTCAAATTAGCGTGGATGAAGATGCTCCACTGGGAACATCTGTCAGTTTTGATATCAATGCTGAATCTGGCTCATATGATAAAAATAAGACCTTTGGAGCCACGATCGGTATCCTGGTAGAGGACTGGGAGACCGGCGACTTTTCAAAATTCAACTGGCAATTTACAGCTGATGCTCCTTGGGAAATGTGTACAACTGAACCCTATGAAGGCCTGTATTGTGCCAAATCCGGGGATGTAGATGACAGCCAGAATTCAGAATTATTTGTTACACTCGAGGTTCTTGCTGCAGGCGATATGTATTTCTACAGGAAAGTATCATCAGAACCTGAATGGGACTACCTTAAATTCTACATTGATTATACCCTGATGGGAGAATGGTCAGGAGAACTGGATTGGGAAATGCTTAGTTTTCCGGTTAGCCTGGGATTGCACACCTTTCGCTGGGTATATGAAAAAGATCCGTATTACTCAAATGGTGAAGATTGTGCATGGGTGGATTACATCGTATTCCCTCCCGTTGACATACATACCGGGATCATTGAGGGCATGCAAGAACAGCAAACTACATTAAACCTTATGCCAAATCCTGCTCGCAGCACATTATTCATACAATATGAGATTGCTAATAATTCAGCTGTAGCTATCAATCTATTCGACGTACTTGGAAACAGGATCATGGATATTGAAAATAGCTCAAATCAGGCTGCAGGAAAATACAATTTGCAAATTGATATCGCAGATGTTAAACCAGGCATCTATTTGTGCAGGATCATAAGCTCTAAGGGAATGATAACGAAAAAACTTATTATTGAATAATCGGTTAAAAATTCCTCCGCCCGCTTCTGTTTTTCCGCATAATACACTGTTATTATGCCTTATTACTTATTTATTATTAAACTAATTTTTTTTGAGCACATACAAAATGTTATATATTTGTTAGGCTTAAGGCATACGTTTACAATCAGATTCACAAACAATAAACTGCTAAAAAATGAAAGTAACTTTACCTTCCAGAGCTATCTCAATGCTCTCAACAATTATGCTTGTGTTTGTTTTTACATCTTTAAATGCACAGAAATATTCATATAATGATGCATGGACAAATCCAGGTTTTAACCTTACACAATCCGGCACATCCGGATTAGAAATTACTTTTTCTGTTGAGGAGTTCAGCCTGACTGACTTCGACCTCAAAGGCGAAGCCATGAAAGAAATTCAGATAGCGGGTAACTTCCTTCCTAATGATGAAGGAGCACCCAACCTTCCGGGCAATGGAAGGTTCATTGCTGTACCAAATGGGGCAACAGCAAAATTTATTGTTACTTCCCAGCGTACCGAAACCTATAAGAACGTAAATATCGCTCCTTCACCACGGATTCCGAAGGTTACCGATAGTGGCCCACTTCACTATGAAAAAAACATGAAGATCTACAGCAGGGATGCTTTCTATCCTGCAAACCCTGTCAGCATCTCAGAACAAACAAATATCCGTGGAATGGAAGCTGTAGTCCTTGGAATCACTCCCTTCCAGTACAATCCGGTAAGCAAGGAGCTCATCGTATACCGCGACCTGAAAGTTGAAGTAATCTTTGAAGGCGGAAACGGTACTTTTGGGGAAGATCGTCTGCGCAGCCGCTGGTTTGATCCCATCCTCAGCGACATGATGATCAACCATACTTCTATTCCTAAGGTTGATTTCCCGGTGCATGCTCCTGAATCAGGAACTCTTGATTTTGAGTATGTAATTATTTGTCCTGATGATCCTGTCTTCCTTAGCTGGGCTGATTCACTTGCCTTGTTCAGAAACCAGCAAGGAATCCGTACCGGAGTTCTCACAACAACCGATGTTGGAGGAAACACAACTTCAGCCATCGAAAGCTGGGTTGATGATGCTTATGCAAACTGGGCCATCCCTCCGGTGGCTGTGCTCCTCCTGGGTGATTACGGAACAAGTGGAAATACCGTGATTTCTCCAATTTGGGACAGTTATTGCGCTTCTGATAATATTTATGCTGATGTATCAGGGAACTCCATGCCGGATGTGATCTTTGCACGTATGACCGCACAAAATGAAACACACCTGGAAACCATGATCACTAAGGTGACCAATTACGAAACAGACCCTCCAACCAACCCTGACTTCTATAACCATCCAATCACGGCCCTGGGCTGGCAAACAGAAAGATGGTTCCAGATTTGTTCAGAAGTTGTGGGCGGATATTTCAGAGAAGTACACGGAAAAGACCCCGTCAGGATCAACGCAATCTATCAGGGAACTCCAGGAACCGTATGGTCTACAGCTACCAATACTTCAACAGTGATTGATTACTTCGGACCAAATGGACTGGGTTATATTCCCGCCACACCGGCAGAACTCGGTGGATGGAGTGGTGGCAACGCTACAGCCATTAACAATGCCCTGAATGCAGGGTCCTTTATGCTGCAACACCGTGACCATGGTGGTGAAACCGGTTGGGGCGAACCCGACTATGGTAATAGCAATATTAACAGCCTTACCAATACCGACCTCTCATTTATTTTCTCCATCAATTGTCTTACCGGAAGGTATAACTGGTCAAGCGAATGTTTTACTGAAAAATTTCACCGTTATACTTATAATGGTGAAAATGCAGGAGCCCTTGGGCTCATTGCAGCATCAGAAGTTTCTTATTCATTTGTAAACGACACCTACGTATGGGGAATGTATGATAATATGTGGCCTGATTTTATGCCTGATTATGATGCTGAACCAGAACCACGCGGATTGCTGCCGGCTTTTGGAAATGCTGCAGGAAAATATTTCCTGAAACAATCAAGCTGGCCATACAATACCTCTAATAAAGAAGTAACCTATTTCCTCTTCCACCATCATGGATGTGCTTTCAGTACATTGTATTCTGAAGTACCCATGGACCTTACGATCAATCACGACAATGTAATCCTTGCCGGGCTCGAACAGTTCAGCATTACTGCTGATGATGGTTCTTTCATTGCCCTGAGTGTTGATGGTGAGATCATCGGAACAGGCATGGGCACAGGAAGCCCGGTAAATATTACCATTCTTCCCCAGGTGCCTCCAACCATAGTTGATGTGGTTGTTACAAAAACCAATTACTACCGTTACCATGGACAAGTGGATGTCATTCCTCCTGACGGTCCGTATATTGTTCAAAATGAAATTACAATCAATGATGCCGCCGGAAACGGAAATGGCCAAATGGACTATGGTGAATCGATCCTGATTACACTGCAGGTTAAGAACGTAGGTAGCGATGATGGTGAGAATGTTGATGTAACAGTTAGTACTGACGACACCTACATCACAATGACAACTTCACAAGCCAATTACGGAACAGTTCCTGCAGGGGGAACCAAAGAAATGACAGATGCTTTTGCATTTGATGTAGCCGGCAACATTCCCGATCTGCATACAGTGATCTTTGATGTTGAGGCTACCGACGGTACTGATACCTGGCAGAGCACATTCTTCCTGAAAGGGCATGCACCCAATCTTGCTTTTGTAGAAGTGGTCATTGACGATGCAATCGGAAATGGAAATGGCAGGCTGGATCCCGGTGAAACCGTTAACCTGAATATTTCTGTCAATAATTCCGGAACAGCAGATGCATATGATGTGATCGGTGATCTACTCAGTGCTGATCCATATATAACCATCAACTCCGAACCCCTATCATACGGTGAAATTGCCTCCGGAAATGAAGGAATGAATACATTCAACATTACCAGTGATATTGCAACACCTCCCGGATATGGAATTGACTTTACATTCGACATTACTGCCTTCGGTGGCATATCCGCTCAGGGTGCTTTTAACCTGACCTGTGGCACCATGCCTGTATTGATTATCGACCTTGATGGTGTACCCAAAAATTCAGGCCCACACATGAAAACAGCCATACAGGAACTTGGCATTGGTGTTGAATATGTGACAGCATGGCCCGAGGACCTGAGTTTATATGCCAATGTTTTTGTTTGCCTTGGTATTTACTCCAACAACCACACGCTCTCCGCTGCCGAAGGAGTTGATCTTGCTGCCTACCTGCAGGCCGGCGGAAATGTATATATGGAAGGTGGCGACACCTGGTATTATGATGAAGTAACTGCTGCTCATCCGCTGTTTAACATCCTGAAGATCGCTGATGGGGACGATGATATGAGTACCCTGCTTGGTCAGGACGGAAGCTTCACTGAAGGCATGACCTTCGCCTATGGTGGTGACAACAACTATATGGACCGCATTGCCGCAATCGATCCGGCATTCGAAATTTTCGAAAATAGCAGTCCACAATATTTCTCAGGCGTAGCCTATAATGCAGACACTTATCGCACCATTGGCTGTGCATTTGAATTTGGTGGATGTGCAAATGGCAGTGGTATTTCAACCAGGGTTAAGCTAATGGAAGAATACCTTATCTTCTTTGGCCTTAAGAAAGTGACTGAAATCCCCCAAACGCCAACAGGAGACGAAAACGTTTGCGCCGCCAGTACCGATGTACCATACTCAACAAATTCTGTTGAAGGTGCAGATCAGTATTACTGGACCATCGAACCTGAAAATGCCGGAAGCATCAATGGTATTGATATATCAATCACCATCGACTGGGCCGCCGATTATGCAGGCATGGCCTATGTAAGGGTTTGTGGAATGAACAGCAATGGTACAGGACCTACTTCAGACTCACTCGTTGTTATGGTAAATGCTGCTCCATCAGCCACAATGGCCGGTGTTGAGTCCATCTGTGCAGGCGACGAAGTGGAACTTTCTGTAGTGCTTACAGGAACGGCTCCCTGGTCATTGGTAATCGATAATGAACCATATACGGCAAACTTCTCACCATTTACAATGGACGTGATGCCTGAAACCAGCACAACATATGCAGTTACCAGTGTACAGGATGCGGGAGGCTGCATCAATATAGGTACAGGAACAACACAGGTTAATGTTCTTCCTGATCCTGCCAAAGCAGCTACACCAAGCGGTCCGGACTTTGTTAATTCCGATGATAATCCAACATCTGTTTATACAACAAGCGGTGCTACAAATGCAGATGGCTACGAATGGATGGTTACACCTGCAGGAGCATATACAAATATGGCCGTGAGCGGTATGGAATTAACCATCACCTGGGAAAATACATATAATGGAGATGCTAATATAAGTGTAAGAGGAGTGAATGGAAATTGTCCGGGTGAATTCTCAGACCTACTTACTGTAGCCCTCGAAAGTGCCTTTGGAATTGATGAACTGGCAAAAGCTCTTGGTTTGTCTGTTTATCCTAACCCGAATAAAGGTAGTTTCACACTTGTACTGTCGACGGATCAGGTTGACAAAGTCAATGTGAATATTGTTAATGCTCTTGGCCGCGTTGTATATGAGCAACAAGACCTCAGGGTAAATGCCAACTTTAGCACAAACATCGATATTTCAGGAGAATCTGAAGGGATTTATTTAATGATCGTTAAAAGTGACCTTGGCGTTCATACAAGCAGGATAGTGCTTCAGAAATAAATACTTAGCAAATACAATCGAAAAGAGCCTTCTTCCGAGGGCTCTTTTTTTTGATTATATATCTTTATAATTTGAATTTATGTTGCATTTCCAGGCATTCTTTAATTACTTTTGTATTGAGTATATGATTTATTAACCAATAATTTATTATCATGAAAAAAATTAGTTTACTATTTATTGCTGTACTGTTGATCTTCTTCACAGCGCAGAGCCAGGGAACAACAGGAGATCCCTTTGGCAAAGGCAGTTCTGCCATTAACCTTGGTATTGGTTTCGGAAATACCATTTACACAGGATCATACTACAAAATGGGATTTCCCACGATCTCAGCTTCTTACGAATTAGGAATCGTTGAAATTCAAATGGGTAGCAAGCTTAAAGGGATCGTTGGCGTTGGCGGTATGGTCGGTTATGGTGGTTCAAAATATGATTATTCATATGGTCTATATGGATACGATGTGAAAACAAATTACTTCCTGATTGCCGCCAGAGGTAATTATCACTTCATTTTCCATCCAAAATTTGATCCATATGCAGGGATCATATTGGGATACTATTTTGGAAACAGCAAAGTTACTTATGGCTCAGGATACCCATCATATGCTCCTAAATATAGTGGTAATGATGGTGGATTTCATGGTGGTGCTTATGCCGGTGCACGCTGGTTCTTTACGCCTGCCTTTGCCGTATTTTCAGAAATTGGCTGGAATATTTCCATTTTCACAATTGGGGCTACTCTTAAATTCTGACACAAGCATTAAAAATTTTTAATCATTTAAAACCTCCGCCGGACTTTCCGGCGGAGGTTTCTTTTATTATCTTTGCAGACAGCTAATTCATTAGCAACTAATTATTTAGAAGATTTCTAAATAAAGGGCTCAAGGGTCTTTTCTCCCGGGATGGCCGCTTGTGTATTGCTAATATCTATATCTTCAATGCCCATAAATAAAACAGAATATCTTCAAAAATCTCACTCATGAAAAAGCTCAACTTTCTACTGCTCATCCTCGCCCTATTGATAACTCAGGGAGTATCAGCCCAAAGCAACTGGATCTCTTTTGGCGGAGCCGATCAAGCATTTCCATCCGTCATTATTGAGGAACAGGATATGAATGGCCTTACGCTTAGTATCTCGGTTCCCGGAATGCTCTCACAAGAAGTCATCCAGGACGGCATCACCTACCAGCGCCTCACTTTCGAAGCATGGCAAACACTGCATGAAACAGGAATGCCGGAACTTCCGATAATCAGTAAGATCATAGCCCTACCGGGAGATAAGCTGGTGAAAGTAAAAGTCCTTGAAACAGAATCAGTCACCCTGGAAAACATTCTTGTTTATCCTTCACAAACACCTTCAAAAGATATACAGAACGGTCAGTATACCGGGTTTGATATTGATAAGGATTTCTATGCCAGTGATAATGCTTTTCCTTCAGTGATCGCCAACACCAATGATCCCGGAATCTGGAGAGATGTTAAAATTGCAGGACTGCATGTGTGTCCCTTCCAGTACAATGCAGCCAGCAGGCAACTTGAAGCCATTACCCACCTCAGAATAAGGCTTGACTTTTACGGAACCGATACAGAACTCGTACTGAACAGGAGTAAAAATATTCCTGCTTATTTCTACGATATGTATAATACCAGGATCATCAACTTTGAGTCGATGGGTTATAAAACAGCAGAAGATAACAGCAGGGCAGATTCAGATATAAAATATTTGATCATTACCAATACAAATCCCCTCACTACACTGGAACCCTTTATTGACTGGAAAAATCGCCAGGGATTCCCTGTGGAGGTTAAAACACTTGGCACAGGCTTTAGCACCCCACAGGAAATTAAAAGTTATGTACAGCAACTTTATACCAGCGATGGTCTTGAATATGTACTCATGGTTGGTGATGCCTACCCCAATGGTGGGAATAACGGGGGACCCGATGAGGTACCTATGTACTGGTGGGCTCCTTCGGGTGAGGACCCATCTTATTCGGATGCCTGGTATACCTGCCTTGATGGTGCGGATGATCATTATGCCGACCTTGCGATCGGCCGTTTTACTTACGACAACCTTGCTGAACTGGAACTACAGATCAATAAAACCCTTGCACACTATCAGGCCCCTGACGCAAGCTCAAATTGGGCAGAAAACACCTTACTGGTAGCCCACAAGGAAAACTATCCTCAGAAATACACTCAGTGTAAAAATGAAATTGAATCCTTCAACTACGCTTTGCAAACACCCATTTTCACTGAATGCTACGGGGGCGCGGGTGCAGGCAATCAAACCATCATTGACTACATTAACGCAAACTCATGTGGTATCTTTAACTACAGGGGGCATGGCAGTGCCACCGAATTCTGGGATTGGGGATCAACCGGATCATTTTCCAATACACACGTACAGCAACTTACCAATACGGATCAGCTCTTTGTACTCTTTGATGTATGCTGCGACAATATGGATATCGTTGCCCACGCGGGCAACTGCCTTTGCGAAGATTTTATGAAATCTCCGGTGGCATCAGTGGCCATTAACGGGGCTATCATTCCATCATACACCATTCCAAATCATGATTACGACAAGGAAATGTACAAAGCTGTTTTCAATGAGGGAATCTATAACATTGGCTATGTAAGCAATTATGCAAACGTAACTGTACTCAATGTGCATGGTACCATTGGACGATCAAATGTCAGGACTTACCTCTGGCTTGGGGATGCCTCATTGGAGCCATGGACATTGCAACCAACACCAATGGATGTTTCTCACCTCCCAACCCTCTTCCTCGGACTTTCTGATTTTACGGTAGAAGTAAACTATCAGGGAAATCCGGTTCCCGATGCAAGGGTGTGTATTACCAATGAAGATATGTCGCTCTACGCCATTGCATTTACAAATGCCAGCGGAGAAGCAACTGTAAACTTTGGCGGACCTGTTCAGTCACCCGGGACAGCTACAATTGTTGTATCCTCTCATAATCATCTTCCTTATATTCAGGATATTCCCATCATCCCGCAACAAGGGGCATATATCCTTCTTGATGATGTCAATGTGGATGATGAAACTGGTAATAACAATGGCCGGGCCGACTTCAATGAATTTGTCAGCCTGGATGTATCTCTGGAAAACATCGGACTTGATGAAGGACAGAACGTTAATGCCACCATTACCTCCAACGACCAATACATTACCATCGTTGATGATGAAGGCTTCTGGGGAAACATCTCCGGAAATTCTATCCTGACCCTTGACAGTGCGTTTTCAATACAGGTAGCCGACCTGGTTCCAGACGGGCACCAAGCTCAGATTAATATAGAGATCAACGATGACACCAAGGGACAATGGACGAGCAGTTTCGACCTTCTGCTCTCTGCACCTATCATAAATATTCTGGAAGTAGTAATCGACGATGCGGCAAGCGGTAACGATAACGGAAGGATTGACCCGGGAGAAACCCTGACGATCAAGATTAAGAACAATAACCTGGGGCATTGTCCTGCTGAAAATACAGTGGCCTACCTTGAATCCACAAGTCCGTATCTCACATTCCTCAACGATTTTGATTCACTTGGATCACTCGGAATGCTTGGATTCCAATGGGCAACCTTTGAAGTAGAAGTTGATGCCAATGCTCCTGACGGGATATTCTATGCCGATTTTGATTATGAGCTTTCTTCGGAACCATTTACCGAATCAATTTCTTTCTCGGAAAAGATCGGTATCATCGTAGAGGATTGGGAAACCAATGGCTTTGAAAAATTTGAATGGCAGCACAGTGGGAACCATAACTGGACGACAACAATGCAGTATCCTTACGAAGGCAGTTATCATGCCCAATCAGGAAATATCAACGACAACCAGACTTCACAACTATTCCTGAGTACTGAGGTAATGTTTGCCGATACCCTGTACTTCTATGTAAAAACTTCCTGTGAGGTGCAGGATAAACTTAAATTCTATATCAACAGCACCCTCAAGGGTGAATGGTCAGGCATTGGAAACGGATGGTTAAAAGCAGCGTATTATGTTACTGAAGGCTCTTATACCTTCAAGTGGATTTATGAAAAGAATGCTGTTCTCTCTGCAGGTACTGATTGCGCTTGGGTAGATTTTATTGAATTTCCGCCTTTGATGACCTTGACTTCATTTGCCGGTTTTGATGCTGAATCATGTGTCGGGGAAGATTATCAATGCGACGGGCAGGCAACAGCATTTATAAGTCTTGAGTGGACAAGCTCAGGCAGCGGAACATTTGATGATCCAACGATTGAAGATCCTATTTATACTCCCAGCCAGGACGATTATGATGCCGGATGGGTAAGCCTAAGCCTGGAAGCAACCGGAGAAGACCTGGAAACAACAGAAGACGAAATGATGCTAAGTTTCCGTACCGAGCCTCTTGCTGCTGACCAGCCAATGGGCCCCGACTTTGTCAATCTGTACTACACCAATACCTCAGAATATACCACTGAGCCGGTAGCTTTTGCAGATTATTACGAATGGTCGGTTGATCCACTGGAAGCTGGAAATATATATGGTATAGGCCCTGTCGGAACAATTGACTGGAATGCCTCTTTTCTTGGACCTGCCACCATATATGTGAGAGCAATCAACAGCTGTGGGGATGGCCCGATGTCTGAAGGATTGGAAGTCATGGTTGATAATTTTACGGCTGTTGGCGAATTGGAAGATAATACGCAATTATCCATATTCCCTAACCCCAATAGTGGTGAATTCACCATCGAACTTAAAGGAGAAAACCTTGATCAGGTCGATATTTTGATCTACGACATTACCGGAACCATTGTTTATTCTGAAATCGGGCTAAAGGCAGAAAATGGCTTTAGCTCCAGGATAAATCTGGGAGAATACCCGCAGGGGATGTATTTTGTAAAAGTTAGCCATGACAATGGAGCATCCGTAAGAAAACTTTTACTCAGTAAATAAAAATGAGACCCAAGGCCGGCAGTTGTACTGCCGGCCTTTCTTATTAATCAAATAATACCTCGTAGCTTGTCACGAGGGTTTCTTATATTCTCCCCTGATTTTCAGGGCAGATGTCAGTCGAAAGACTGACAGAGGGGTAACAATTTGGTGAAATCCCCCTTGGCTTGCCACGGGGATAGTCAAGTTAACAATTTCCTTTAACTGCAGGATACACATACGTATGTACACCTAATCACACATAATAACTTGATTTTAAATAAGAATCATTGTAATTTTGCACCTTGAAAATAGAATACCGATTCCATAACTCTAATACGAAACCATGAAAAAGCAACTCTCTCTTTTACTAATTATCCTCTTCGCCTCCCTGTTTACTTTTGCAGGTGAATGGACGAATATTAGCAGCCAGGCAAAATGCCCGGCCATTGTGAAACTGGTATCATCCGATCATCAATCAAGTAGAATTCAATTCAATATTCCCGGATTTGAATTTATAGAAGTTAATACAGCACAGGGTCCGGCATACCTTCTTGGCCTTGAAGATGCCAGCAATCTCCTGGAAGCCGGTTCACCGGACCTTTTGAAGCTCACCGCCTCCGTAATCATTCCTGATATAGCAGGTATGGATGTCCGTGTTGTTTCATCAGCGTATACTGATTATAATGATATTCTTATCGCTCCATCAAAAGGAAACCTTACACGTGATATAGATCCCGAAAATGTTGCTTATGTTTTTGGAGAAGCTTATTCACAAAATACTTTTTACCCGGGAAAACTTACTGAATTACGTAATCCTTACATTATTCGTGATTACCGCGGACAAACAGCCATTGTTTATCCCTTCCAATACAACCCTATTACACGTACACTAAGGGTATACCACAGTATGGAAATTGAAGTGTATAAGATAAATGATCAAGGCAGCAACCCATTGATAAGGGAAAAAATGCCAGAAAAAATTGCTTCCGAATATTCATTAATCTATGATAGGCATTTCCTAAACGATCCTGTAGATCTTTCTGACTATACACCCGTTTCGGAACATGGAAATATGTTGATCATTTCCTACGGTGCATTCATGTCAGCCATGCAGCCATTGATTGATTGGAGAATCCAGACTGGTACTCCGGTTGAAATGGTAGATGTTGCCAGCATTGGTGGTAGCAACCAGATCAAAACATACATTGCAAACTATTATAACAGTAACGGATTAACATTTGTACTTCTGGTAGGTGATGCTGCCCAGGTGCCTTCATCTTTTTCGAGTGGTGATTCAGATAATAATTATGCCTACATCGTTGGAAGCGATCATTATCCTGATGTCTTTATCGGCCGCTTTTCTGCTGAAACGATCAACCATGTAGAGACTCAGGTTGAACGTACACTAACTTACGAAATGAATCCCGACCAGGGAGTAGATTGGTTCTCTCGTGGAATTGGTATTGCCTCTTCACAAGGCCCCGGCGATGATGGTGAATATGATTATCAACATATCAGGAACCTTCAAGCCGATCTTCTTGATTTTACATATACATATTGTGCCGAACTCTTCGACGGAAGCCAGGGTGGAAACGATGCTGCCGGAAACCCTTCAGCTTCTATGGTGGCAACCGAAATAAATACCGGTGCCAGCATTATAAACTATACAGGCCACGGAAGCAATAATGCCTGGAGTACCTCAGGCTTTTCAAGTAGTGATGTAAACAACCTTACCAATACTACGATGTGGCCCTTTGTATGGGCAGTTGCCTGTGTTAACGGGAACTTTGTAGGGGGTAATTGTTTCGCTGAGGCTTGGCTGAGAGCTGAAGACAATGGAGTACCAACAGGTGCAGGTGCAACCTTGATTTCGACCAGTAACCAGAGTTGGAATCCACCTACGTGTGGCCAGGATGAAAAGGTAGACGTCCTAGTGGAAACTTATCCTTCAAACATTAACAGGACCTTTGGTGCTGCAAGCATGCATGGATGTATGCAGATGAACGACGAATATGGCTCACAAGGTGACGAAATGACTGATACCTGGGTTTGCTTCGGAGACCCATCACTTCACGTACGAACAGCATTCCCTCAAAGCATGGTTACAAGCTATATGACTACCATGTTTATTGGTATGAGCAACCTCCTCGTTAATGCAGACGCCGAAGGAGGAACAGCCTGTATCACTCTTGATGGCGAAATTCTCGCAACAGGATTTATTGATGGCGGTTCGGTAAACCTCACCTTCCCGGAGATTGCAGACCCCAGTATACTTACGCTAACCATTACAGGATTCAATTACCTTCCACATATCGGACAGATTGATGTTGTGCCTGGAAATACTCCTTTCCTGGCCTATGATGACGACCATGTTGTAGATCCCGGTGGAAACAACAATGGGTTCCTTGATTTTGGAGAATCTGTAACATATACCATTGATATCCTGAACCTCGGTGGTATCGATGCCACGGATGTGGATGTTACACTCAGCACAAATGATCCATATATCACCATCACCGATAATTTTGAATTATACGACCTGATACCAGCCGGACAGGTAGTGGGAATGACAGAAGGATTTGCCCTGGATGTTGCAGGTGACGTGCCCGATGAGCATATGATCAACTTCACCCTGACAGCCACAAATGCTGATACAACATGGATCATGGAATACGAGACCAGTGTTCATGCCCCTATCCTGAATGTTGCTGAGATGATCATTGATGATAATACCAGCGGAAATGGGAATGGTCGTCTTGACCCGGGTGAAACAGCTACTATTAAAGTAAAAAACTTCAACAGCGGTCATTGCCCTGCTGAAAACGCGGTGGCAGCACTCACATCAAACAGCCAATACCTAAGCTTTACAAACAACACCAGCACGCTTGGGACCCTGGGCGTATTTGGCTTTATATGGTCAACGTTTGAGGTTGCAGTAGATCCAGATGCTCCTGATGGGGCAGCAATTGCATCATTTGAATATTCACTTACTTCCGGTGACTTCATCGTTTATGCTACCTTTAATAAAAAGATCGGCCTGATCTATGAAGATTGGGAAACAGGTGATTTCAGCAAATTTGAATGGGAACTTGGTGGAGACATTCCTTTTGAGATCTCAAATATTTATCCTTATGAAGGTAGCTATTCTGCTAAATCAGGCAGTATTGCCGACAATCAGGTGAGCAAGCTGGAGATTGATGTTGAAGTTATGATTGCCGATTCAGTAACTTTCGCCTATAAGGTTTCATCGCAATCAACAAAAGACAAACTTAAGTTCTATATCAATAACACTTTGATGGGTGAATGGTCAGGAATGGCCAGCACCTGGCACAGGGTCGCCTTCCCTGTAGGAGTCGGCAATCATACCTTCAAATGGGTATATGCAAAAGACGCCTCGGGCATGTCGGGATATGATTGTGCATGGATCGATTTCATTACTTTCCCGCCATTGATGACCCTGACCTGTTATGCAGGATCAGATGATTACAGCTGCTCAGGTGAAAGCTTCCAATGCAATGGAGAAGCAACAGACTGGACCTCTGTAGAATGGACAAGCAATGGAGATGGTACTTTTGATGATCCTTACATCCTGGATCCAATTTATAATCCGGGCGCCGATGACCTTAGTAACGGCAATGTTGTTCTTACCCTTGCAGCCGAAGATGCCGGTGGATCCCTGGTCGATGATGAAATGAACCTCCTCCTTATGGATGTTCCTGAATTGCCGGAAAAACCGCAAGGTCCTGAAACGGTAAACCCAGAACTTGTTCCTTTATCAGAATATACTGTTGAAGCCGTTCCTTCTGCAGAATATTACGAATGGAAGGTAGAACCAGTTGAAGCAGGAAATATTTATGGAATGGGAACTATAGGTTCCATTTCCTGGAACGCCAGCTATCTTGGGATCGCAAGTATTTCGGTCAAGGCCATAAACAATTGCGGTGAAGGCGAATATTCCGAAGCAATTGATGTGACTGTAGATAATTTTACTTCAGTCCCTGAACAAAATAAGGAAACCAGTTTTAAACTCTGGCCTAATCCGAACAACGGAAGCTTTACAATAACTGCCGCAGTTTCTATACCGGGCCGATATTCAGTTAGAGTTTATAACCTTGTTGGAAAATCAATGGAACAACTGCCGGATATTTACCTGGATGGTTATAACAGCATCTCTGTCGACTTCAGAAACCTTCCTGAAGGCCTGTACTTCATCGTAATTGAAGGTGAAAGTGAAAAGTTGATCAGAAAACTGATCATTAATAAATAAAACAATAAAGCCTCCTGAAAATCAGGAGGCTTTTCGTATAAAAAAAAACCTAATTAACAGTGATGAAAAAAGTAGTTGAACTTATTGTTGTTGTGCTTGCTGTGCTGGTATTCAACAGTGCTCATGGACAAAGCAGCATCTATGTTGGCACAAATGGAAACGATGGACTAAGCATCAGCGCCAATTCCTTCTTTGAATTTTCCGGTACTTTTGATTTGTCTCAAATTACAGTTTCAGAAATATCCACTGACCAGGGAACTTTTAGTAGAATATCAGCCCCTGCATTTACAAAATCAAATACAGTAGGGCACCCTGAAATGCCTGCTTACAGAAAATTGATCAGGGTCCCTCTCGGAGCTACTGCTACTATTTCGATTCTTTCTGCAACATACACAGATATTGACCTGAAGGCAGAAGGCTATCCGATGGCTATTTATCCGGCACAGCCCCCTATGTCGAAAAGCGAAGACATCCATGAATTTGTGATCAATCATGATGCTTACAAAATAAATGGTTTTGCAAAACATGAGCAGCTAAGTCTTGATATGTTGGGTATCCTAAGAGATAAAAGAATTGCAAGAATAAATTTCATGCCTTTTGAATACGATGCCGTTAAACATATATTGAGGGTTTACCATAACATTGAGTTCAGAATTGAATTTAAAGATGCCGATATTCCGGCCACTCTTGCATTGGAAGAAAAGCATGCCTCTCCATGTTTTAATGCTGTAAATGCATCGCTCATCAATGTTAAACCAGACAATAACCGCGAAAACTTCATGACATATCCGATCAAGTATGTCATTATTTCCGACAGGATGTTTGAACCCCAGCTGCAGGAATTCATTGAATGGAAAACACAAAAGGGATTTATCGTGGTTGAATCTTACACAGACGAAGCCACGGTGGGCAACACACTCAGTTCAATTAAATCATATGTACAAAGTTTATACAATGCCGGGACTGCTGAAGACCCAGCCCCTTCATTTGTACTTTTTGTTGGTGATATTCAGCAAATACCAACCTATGATAATGGAGATGGTGCCACCGACAGAAACTATTTTGAATATACGGGTGATGTATTCCCTGAAATCTACTACGGAAGGTTCTCAGCACAAAATCCGGTTCAATTACAACCATTTATTGACAAGACCCTTCAATACGAGAAATACACTATGCCCGATCCAACTTACCTTGATGAGGTATTGATGATCGCAGGAGCTGATGCATCTCACGGATATGATTGGGGAAACGGACAAATCAATTATGGAACCATTAACTATTTCAATGAAGATCACGGCATAACTTCCCATACATATCTGTACCCGCAATCAGCGTCAAGTAGCGCTGCCCTGCAGCAAGATATCAGCAATGGGATTACTTTTGGAAATTATACTGCCCATTGCAGCCCTAGTGGTTGGGCAGATCCCTCATTTGTGATCTCTGACATCCCAAATCTTCAAAATGAAGATATGTACTGTGTGTTGATCGGCAACTGTTGCTCCTCTAGCGAATACCAGTTAAGCGAATGCTTTGGAGAAGCCATTGTCAGAGCAGAAAACAAGGGAGCAGTTGGATATATTGGCGGCTCCAACAGTACCTACTGGGACGAAGATTATTATTTTGGGGTTGGGGTTGGGAATATCTCCCAAAATCCACCATCTTACTATGAAACAGGTTTAGGAAACTACGACCGTTCATTTCATGATCACGGAGAAGAATTCAGCGAATGGTATATGAGTGGTGATGAAATCATTTTTGCAGGTAACCTGGCCGTTAGTGAAAGCGGATCCAGCCTTGAAAATTACTATTGGGACATATACAATTACATCGGTGATCCTTCTCTGATGGTTTACTATTCAAATCCACCGGTGACCACAGCAGACTATATGCCACTGCTACCCCTTCAATCAACGAGTTTTACGGTTACTACACAAGCCTATGCTTATGTAGGTTTGTCAATCAATAATGCATATATCAGCGCCGCGCTGGCAGATGAGAATGGGATCGCCCTTCTCGAGTTTGCACCAATAACACAGGCTGGAACTGCAGATGTTGTCGTAACAAGGCAAAATGGACAGCCATACATTGGAACAGTTCTGATTGCATCCCCAACAGGGCCTTATCTTACACTCAGCGACGTTGAGATCAATGATGATTCAGGCAACAATAACGGGCATGCCGATTTCGGAGAATCCATTGAACTGGATATAAGCCTTGAAAACGTTGGTAATGGAGATGCTATAAATACCGTAAGTGTACTCATCGGAAACGACGAATATCTTGGAATCACAAAGGATGAACATACCTGGCCTGTTATTCCCGGCCAGAATATCCTGACAGAAGCAGGCGTATTCGCTATGAGCATTGCCTCCAATGTACCAGATCAGCATACTGTCCTTTTCAGCATCGAGATTGAATCCACCACAAAGGAAATCTGGAACTATGAGTATAATCTTATCATTCGTGCTCCTGAATTAAGCATTGAGAACATGCTTATTGATGATAGCCAGAGTGGAAACAACAACGGAAGACTGGATCCTGGTGAAACGGCAACCATTAAGATAATTAATAGAAATACCGGACATTGTGAAAGCCCTAATACCATTGCCCAACTAAATTCACAATCCCAATATCTCACTTTTACAAACAATACCCATAATATTGGTACACTGGGGCTGTTTGGTTATAAATATTCTGAATTTGAAGTATCCGTTGACCCTGACGCACCCGATGGAGCAGCAATTGCTGCATTCAGCTACACACTTACTTCCGGTGAATATTCTGCAAGCAAAGATTTTAGTAAAAAGATAGGCTTGATAGTAGAAGACTGGGAAACAGCCAACTTTAATAAATTTGAATGGGAAATTGGTGGAGATTTACCCTTTACCATTTCAAATGTATATCCCTATGAAGGCGATTATGCCGCTAAATCCGGTAGCATTGGTGACAACCAGATAAGCGAAATTGAAATTGATGTTGAAGTCATGCTGGCCGATTCAGTGACCTTTGCTTACAAGGTTTCATCACAGACAAATAAAGATAAACTTACGTTTTACATTAATAACACCCTGATGGGAGAATGGTCAGGCATGATCAGTACCTGGAAAAAGGCTGCCTTCCCTGTAAACCCAGGGAATTACACCTTTAAATGGGTGTACTCAAAAGATGCCTCAGGATTCTCAGGATATGATTGTGCCTGGATCGATTTTATTACTTTTCCGCCATTGATGACCCTGACCTGTTATGCCGGGCCGGATGATTATGTTTGTGTTGAAAGTACATTCCAATGCAATGGAGAAGCTACTGATTGGGTAGGCCTGGAGTGGACCACCAACGGCGACGGATCCTTTGATGATCCTTACAGCCTGGAACCAGTTTATACTCCGGGAGCTGATGATATTTCAAACAATTATGCACAACTTACCCTGACTGCAGAAAACGCAGACGGTGATTTTGTGAACGATGAAATGACGCTCAATATTATAGGTATTCCGGAAATTCCGGAAATTCCGGCAGGCCCCGATTATGTAAATTCAAATGTCAATCCAAGCTCGGAATATACTACTGAAGCAGTTGCTTTTGCCAACTATTACCAATGGGCTGTTGATCCGGCAGAAGCAGGGGACATTGTAGGGATCGGAACCAGTGGAACCATCAACTGGAACCCATCATTCCTTGGAACAGCAAGTATTTCCGTTAAAGCCATCAATAGCTGTGGGGAAGGTGATTATTCAGACGGATTTGATGTAAGTGTGGATAATACGGTTTCCATTTCTGAAAACAATCAAATCGAAAAGATTATGGTTTACCCGAATCCATCAGGTGGAAGCTTCAACATCCATGCTTTAAGCAATATGGAAAATGCAAGGATACTGGTTACTACTATCCTTGGAAAAGAAGTTTACAGTTATGAATCTGATATCATATCGGGAGCAACACTGAGAATTGACCTCAGTACTATTGAAAAAGGACTGTACATCCTTTCTGTTTCAACAAATGAAATTCACTTTACGGAAAAACTCATCCTGAAATAGAAACCCTTGTTATATAAAAATACCCTTTTGTTTTGGCAGAAGGGTATTTTTTTATCCAATCATCAGGCTGCATCCCCGGACATCACTGGAGTCGGTACGGCCCAATACTTCAAAAGTGCCATCTTCGTTTATTTTCCCAATATCCTGGGTCTCAATAAAGGCACAGGAATGAATATTTGCCAGATCAATGATATTCAATGCACCCGTTTTCCCTGCAGGAAGGATACAGAAAGGATCTTGAATATCACGGACCAGGACCTTCATCCAGGGTGGCGTAACAAAGGCTCCATTTCCCAGGGAATAGGCCTGCGACAATAGTTCTGTCATACCATATTCGGCATGGATCTGGCTTAACCCAAAAGCATCACTTAATTGACGATGCATTTCCTCCCTGGTAATCTCCTCTTTCCGGCCTTTCATTCCACCCGTTTCCATCATAATAATGTTACGGCCCAATGGAAAATGAAATTCTTCAGCAAAATCAAGCAAGGCAAAAGATACCCCTATTAATATCGTTGGATCGCCGGAAGATGATAGTAGCTTTAATTGCCGGGCAAGTTGTTCATGCTCATGCAGGAAAAACCCATTTTCAATAAAACCGCTTTCATCCATCAGTCCTTTAACCATATCAACCAGGGAAGAACCCCTGCGCTCAAGGTATGAAGGCAAAAGCCCAAGAAAGCGATATCCTGATGGGGAACCATAAAAATGAGCAAAACCCTTTAAATAGCTCTTTCGATAAATCTCTTCATCCTTTACATAATGGGAACTTGCTTGCATACCACTTGTGCCACTGCTCTTAAAAACGCATGCTGGCTCAAAATTGCCGGAAATAACCTTATGGTTTTTGAAAAAACCGATGGGCAGAAAGGGGATTTCTGAAAAATGCTCCGTTGAGTTTATATCAACGCTCAGGTTCGATAAATAAGCCTTATACACCGGGTTTTCGCTTGCCTGCCATTCAAATAATTCCAGTGCCAAAGCGTTAAACTCTTCAGTGGAACTGATCGTAAAGATGCCTTTTTTAATGCTTTCGATATGATGATAATCCGACAATTCTAAAATTTCGTAATTTTACACTAAATATAAGCCACTATGAGGCACTCACCAAAAATACTTTTAATTCTGCTAATTGCGATCATCGTCGGAAGTATATCCTGCAGAAAGGTTGAGGAGTTCTCGGAAATCCCAAAAATAGAATACATGGACTTCACAGGCTTATACAATCCTGAGCTGGAAATTTACGACCGTGGTGTCCTTATGTTTTCATTTGAGGATGGTGATGGAGACATCGGCCTTAACAGTACCGACACTTATTCCCCATTCAATCCCGGGTCAGAATATTATTATAACCTTATCATTACTTATTTTGAAATGCAAAATGGAATACTTACAGAAGTACCCATCACCTGGTTCAATCCTGAAACCGAGGAGTACGACACCCTGTCTTTGAGCGCCCGCATACCGAATTTAACCCCTGACGGAACCAATAAAGCCATAAGCGGAGAAATTCAGGATACACTTTTTATTTACAATTTCAACTCTGTTTACGATACAATTTTATTTGAAGCATATATCTACGACAGGGCCCTCCACAAAAGCAATATTATCAGCACTCCACTGATTATCAGAAATTAAGTTACATCCAGAACACTTACTTAACATAAAGATAAAACACTGTAAAAGGGTTTTACCTCCAAGATTGATTCAGCTGTTTTCTTCCCGGCAATTGTGCTATTGTCGCAGGATATTGAAGTACGCAATGGAAAGCATTACCAGGAAGGTAAGCTATACACAGGAAAGCATTCAGAGATTTACGAAAGTGGTCATCTGAAGCTTCAGAAGGAGATCAAGAAAGGGCCTGAACATGGGAATGCTAATGAATGCACTGAAAATGGCAAGCTAATAATGGAGCGTGAATATTAGCAACATCCCCTGAAAATACAGAGCGGAACATTAAAAATGTTTCGCTTTTTTTGTGCTTCAAAACCTTACATTAGGGATCCGCACAACTGAACAACAGATATTATTAGTATTTTTGAAGCATTCATACAAGGATTTAAATCAGTCATTTCTTATAAAATCAATAAATCAGCATGAGGATCATCGTACCAATGGCAGGAATGGGCAAACGTATGCGCCCACATACACTCAGCATCCCAAAACCATTGATAAATATTGCAGGGAAACCCATTGTTCAACGTCTTGTGGAAGATATTGCTTCGGTGGTAGATGATAAGATTGAAGAGGTAGCCTTCATCATTGGTGATTTTGGCAAAAATGTGGAAGATGCCCTCATAAAAGTAGCTGAAAATATAGGAGCAAAAGGTAAAATATATTATCAGCTGGAGCCTCTTGGTACTGCTCACGCCATCCTGTGTGCAAAAGATTCCCTGAAGGGAAAGACCATCATAGCATATGCCGACACCCTTTTTAAGGCTGATTTCTCACTCGACGGTGATAAGGATGGAGTGATCTGGGTTCATAAAGTTGAAGACCCGAGCCAGTTTGGTGTTGTGAAACTCGATGCAGCCGACAAAATCACTGATTTTTATGAAAAACCGGCCACTTTTGTGTCTGATCTGGCCATTATAGGCATATATTATTTCAAGCAGGGAGAAGTCCTCAGGGATGAGCTCCAATTCCTTCTCGACAACGACATCAAAACAGGAGGAGAATACGGAATTACGGATGGCTTGCGCAACATGATGGCAAAAGGAATGCAATTTTCCACAGATCGTGTGGGAGAATGGCTTGATTGTGGAAACAAAGATGCTACAGTGAAGACAAATCAGCGTGTTCTGGAGATCAAAAGCAATGATGAACAACTTATTCATAAGAGTGTTAAGATTGAGAACAGTGTGATCAAGGAACCGTGTTTTATTGGTAAGAATGCCATCATACGGAACAGCATTATCGGGCCACATGTATCGATCGGAGATAATAGCAATATCGACGGCAGCATTATCAGCAATTCCATCATTCAGTCAAATACTAAGTTAACAAACCTTAATGCACACAATTCCATGATTGGAAATTACGTTGAGATCATGGGCAATTCAGCTGATCTCAGTATTGGAGATTATACGAAATTGGAATTTTGATAATATACTAATATACATGTACAGGAATTTTCAACATATTAAACCGCTTTCCATTATTTTACTTCTGACAGCAATGATGCTTTTATTGCCGGGAACATCTTTCAGTCAGAAGGGACGGACCAAAGACAAGGACAAGCAAGAAAAGGACAATTCTTCCGTATTCATAGACGCCAACACCCAAAAGTTACTGGGTAATATTGATGCCGCAGAAACACTCTTTCTCAAATGCCTGGACATTGATGCCAAAGATGCTGCTTCAATGTACGAACTTGCCAGGATCGCAAGGATCAGAAACCAGAATAAGAAGGCCCTGGAATGGGCTAAAATGGCTGCGGATAACAGTCCTGAAAATGTGTGGTATCTGAAATTGCTTGCTGAGCTTTACCAGGAAAATATGCAGTTTAATGAATCCATTGGTATCATGGAAAAACTGGTAAAACTATATCCCAATGACCTGGAATACCTGTACGACCTTGCACTTGCCCATTTGCTTATTGGCAATTACGACAAATCCATTGATGTTTATAACCAGATAGAATATAAAATAGGGGTGACAGAAGAGATCTCCATTCAAAAGCAGAAGATATACCAACGGCTTAAAAAGCCCGAAAAGGCCATTGAAGAAATGGAAAGGCTGTGCGCTGCCTGGCCACAGGAAACCAGATATAAATCCATCCTTGCCGAATTGTATATTGCCAATGGGATGGAAGAAAAAGCCCTGCAAACATACCTTGATATCGCTAAATCCGACCCCAATAATGCTTATATCCAGATATCTCTCTCTGATTATTACAGGAAAAAGGGTGAGAAAGATAAATCCTTCGAACATTTAAAACTTGGATTCGCCAATCCATATCTCGACATAGATACCAAGGTTCAGATCCTGCTGGCATATTTTTCAGTAAAGGAATATTACGATGAGCAAAAAGAAGAAGCAATGGAACTAGCAGCCCTGCTTGTTGAATCACATCCTGACGATGCCAGGGCATATAGCATACAGGCCGACCTATATTACCAGGATGAAAACTGGGCAGCAGCACGAACATCTTTGCGAAAAGTGATCAGCCTTGACAGCAGTAAATATGTGGTTTGGGAACAACTGCTTTTCACTGAATCCTATCTTGAGGATTTCGAGGCTATGCGTGATGAATGCCGAAGAACCATCGGCCTGTTTCCCCAACAACCCCTTCCGTATCTTTTTGCTGCAGTGGCAAGTTATCATTTTGAAGACCATGAGCAAATGGTTAAGGATCTGGAAACAGGAATCAGGTTTGTAGTACGGAATGATCTGCTATTGGCCGAATTTTACAATTATCTGGGCGATGCCTATCACCAGGTAGGTCAGGATGAAAAAGCCTATGAAGCCTATGAAGCCACTCTGAAGATCAATTCAGAAAATTCTCTTGTTTTGAATAATTATGCTTACTACTTATCATTGGAAAACAGAGATCTGGAACGGGCGAAAAAAATGGCAAAAAAAGCCACTGAACTTGACCCGGAAAATGCGTCCAACCAGGACACTTACGGCTGGGTATTGTATAAGTTGGGTGAATACCAGGAAGCCCTTATGTGGATTGGGAAAGCCATTGAAAATCATACACAGGAAAATGCAGAAGTACTGGAACATTATGGTGATGTATTGTACAAATTGAATAGAACTGACGATGCCCTTGAATTTTGGAAAAAAGCCCAAAATGCCGGAAAGGGAGGATCAAAATTCCTTGATAAAAAAGTAAAAGACGGAATACTATATGAATAAACTTTTACTGCATTTTTGGACAAAATCTTCGCATGGTTTTGCATTGCTTATTCTCCTGATTGCACTTTTAGCAGGTGCTTGTTCTGCCAAAAGGCATGTAATCGCAGAGCCACTGAAAGAAGCAAAATCAACCTACCTCCTCGAAAAACTTTCCGAAAGTGAACTCCGGTTTGATTGGTTCTCTGCTAAGTTTTCCATCGATTATATCTATGATAAGAAACTCACCGAGTTCAAAGGACAGATCAGAATGCAAAAAGACAGTATAATCTGGCTTTCTTTTTCACCTGCACTTGGCATTGAAATGGCCCGACTTAAAATAACTAACGATTCGGTATTTTTCATGAACAGAATCAACAAGACATACCTTAGAGGCGACTATAAATTCATTAATGAATATTTGCAAACCAATATTGATTTTGATATTCTTCAAGCCTTTATCATCGGGAATGATTTTACATTTTATGAAAAAACAAAATTCAGAGCTTCTGTCGATAACCATGAGTACAAGCTTTCAACCACGGAACGTCATAAGCTAAAAAAGTTTGCCAAGCAGGATGATACAGATGCCAAGGCCTTTTTTCAGAATATCTGGTTAAATCCGGAAACATATAAGATCACAAAAGTTACATTGAAAGAGATTACCAACGACAAGAAACTGGATGCATTTTACAGTGACTTCAGGAATCATGAAGGACAATTGTTCCCATTTGATATCGTTTTTGAGATCACAGCCGATGAAAAGATCATTGTGAAAGTGAATTATTCCAGGATCAGACTCAATGAAGCACTAAGCTTCCCATTCACCATTCCTCAGAAATACGAAAGGATCTACTAAATGCAAAAAGTAAAGAAGGACATATTCAGCTTGATGGGCTTATATCGTGCCTTCTTTATCATACTCTTCGGCTTTCCCCTATTGCTTACGGCCCAGGATAAAAAGCTTCATTTGCAGGAAGAAAAAAAACAAATAGAAGCTGAAATTGCCTATACCAATAAACTCCTTGCCGAAACCAATAAAAACCGTCAGAGTAGCATGGAAGGGCTTGCCCTGCTTCAGCAGAGGATTCGTCAAAGAGAAAGACTGATCAATAACATTAAATCGGAGATCACACTGCTGGGAAATGAAATAAAAGCAACCGGCGACAGCATATTCAGCCTTCATGTGGAGTTGAAAAAACTAAAGGAAGAATACGCAAAGATGATCTATTTTGCCAACAGAAACAGGAATGCATACGACCGCCTTGTATTTATCTTCTCTGCTGAGGATTTTAACCAGGCATACCGGCGTATCAAATACTTTCAGCAGTATGGCAGCTACCGCAGGATGCAAGCAGAACTCATCGTAAAAACCCATGATATGCTCGCCCTTAAAGAACTGGAACTGGAACGGCAAAAGGCAGAGAAACAAAATCTGCTGAGCAATGAACAGGCAGAGAAAACACTCCTTGAGGGTGAAAAACAGCAAGTCAACGGGACCTTACAAAGCCTTGGCAAACAAGAGAAAGAATTAAAGGCAACATTAAGAAGCAAACAAAAAGCCGTTGCTGAACTCGACAATGCCATTCAGAAGATCATAGCCGAAGAGATCAGGCTTGCCGAGGAAAGGGCACGAGCCGCAGCCGGAACATCCAAAACAAGCAGTGGGTTTGCCCTTACCCCTGAGGAACTTCAACTTTCGGAAGATTTTGCCGGCAACAAAGGAAAACTACCATGGCCCACCGAAAGGGGGATTGTATCCGGTACGTTTGGTGAACATCAGCATCCGGTACTCCCCAGGGTCAAAATAAACAACAATGGTATTGATATCCTCACATCGGAAGGCGAACATGCACGTGCGGTGTTCAATGGTGAAGTTACCCGTGTAATCTCGGTGCCGAATTTCAACAATGTTGTGATCATCCGCCATGGTGAATACCTCACAGTTTATTCAAATCTGGATGAGGTCCTGGTCAGCAAGGGACAAAAGGTGGAAACCAAGCAGCAGATCGGCCGCATTTACACCAACCGCAATCAAAATAAAACAGAAATGCATTTTGAAATATGGAAAGCCAAAGATTTGCAAAACCCTGCCTTCTGGCTGGCTAAGAAAAACTGATCAATTCCCTGATTTTAGAATCCTTATACTTTGGCTCAGTCCTTTAGCGGATAGATTCAAAATATAAACGCCTGAAGGAAGCTCTTCCCCTGCACTGGTCATTCCATCCCACCTGATAAGATGCTCCCCACTATGGTAATGGATCATTTCAGAATATACTCTTATGCCACTGATGGAGTAAATATTCATTGTCAGATCAACATTTTCTGAGGTTCTGGTTTCTATATTCAAAAGGTCTGTAAAGGGATTTGGATAACAGTTGGTAAAAATAGTACTGTTTGCAAATGCCTCTTCAATGCCATATGAAGGATCAACGATCATCTCTATCGTAAGCAATGTTTCCATCCCGGCAATATCCTGAATGATAAGATCACAATAATAAAGCCCCACCTGGAGGCTTCCTGCATCAAAGTGTATTTCAAATGTCTGCGTGTTATTACCCGTTAAAATCCCGGATGCAGGCTCATAGCTGATCCACGAGGGCATGGAGGGAATACTGATTTGATATGGCAGGTCAAATCCTACCAGGTTTTGTATACTAACAGAAACCTCCGCCACAGAATCCGGATACAGAAGCTGGCTGAGTGTATCAAATTCAAGCTCAATTCTTGGATGGATAAGTTTTTGAATGGAATTATTCACATTAAGCCTTCCACCGGAAACGCAAAGAGTATCGAAGCCGGGAAGCGGGTCCACTCCGTCAATAATCAATTGTTTCATAAATACAGCCATCTCCTCAGCTTTTTCCTGGTAAGCCAGCATAAAAGCCTCATCTGCCGCAGCAAACATCAGGGAAATACTTCCGGCAACCTGCGGAGATGCCATAGAAGTGCCCGTTTTATAGCCATAGGTATCGGGGATCCTGGTCGACATAATTGATTTCCCGGGAGCACCCAGGTCAATGGATTGCACACCCCATGCTGCACCCAGGTTTTTAATGTCCTGATTGGTTGTATTGGTAACCGTGATCAGATAGTCGGTGGTAAAACTGGAAGGGATATCGCCTGCCTCATCTACATCATAGGGGTAATTCATTGTGGCCGCCACATTCATAATGCCCAAACTGCCCAACGAATCATACATGGCCCCCCAGATCGGATAATCATCAGGATTCCCGAAATCAACCCCAAAAGAGCTATTTGTCACCACTACATAAGCCCCTTTTGCACCATTGGTCTCATCATAGAGCGATCTCATTTTATAAACATAGGCATATGCCTCAACAACAGTGGACTCTTCCGTGGAAGATCCACACACACACATAACCCGGCCATTCCAGTTGATCCCTGTAACGCCCAATCCATTGTTTCCTTTTGCTGCTGCAATGCCGGCAACATGCTGTCCGTGATCTTTTGGTTGAATATAGCCACTATGATAAAATGCATTCCAACCATCATAATCATCTACATATCCATTCCCATCATCATCAATACCGTTATTCGGGATCTCACTCCTGTTTTTCCAGTAATTCATATCCGAATGAGCCAGGGAAAATCCATCATCAATAATTGCGATCACAATGGTATCTCCCAGAACGCTGGCCCCGGTGTTCACAGCCACTTCCCAGGCATCTGTTGCATCAATATCTGCATCTTCAATACCCGTAGTTTGTCCCGTATTTTTCAGGGCCCACTGATTGGGAAATTCAAGGTCGTCCGGAATAACTTCACGAAGTGAAATATGATGTTCATACTGCACGTTGGCAATTTGGCTGTTTTTCCGCAAGTCATTCAGGATGGATCGGCCGGATGACAGCTTTACATCATACGTCATCAACCAGATTCCCATTTGCTCCGAAAGACATCTTTCGGTCCTGAGTCCTGCATAACTAAAATCCTTGACCAGCATCTTAGTAAGCGCCTTTTGATTGCCTGCCCTATTAAATTGCAGGATGACCCTGCCAGGAATAACACCATTTTCAGGAACCTTTTCAGGTATAGCAAAAGATACCAGAATCAGTACTATCAGGATTGAAATATATGTGAATCTTTTTATCATATAATCCATTAAGGGATTTTGATTGCAAATGTTGAATTATTCAATGCCGCAATCTCAAACGAGGTCAAACAAAGTTAGGCAATTCATAAGAATTAACGGATCATTAGCATTTTCCCGCTATGAGGAACGCCATTGATCAATATCCGGTAAATGTATAATCCGTTTGGTGAGAGGCTTCCTTCATTTGATTTACCGTCCCAGCTCAGCTTATACATGCCTTCTGAAAGTGAGCCTGCGGGCATAAATTCATAAATTCGGCGACCCTGCATATCATAAACTCCGGCATCTACAAAACTACTTTGTTCAAGCTTAAATTCAATGGATGTCTCATGACTGAAAGGATTGGGATAGTTAGAAATTTCTGAAGAGTTCCTGTTCCCTGAGGAGATTTCCTCAATTCCAATAACACTCTGCACAATTTCGAAATAATCCAGCACATTTTCCAGGAGGGTTTTTACCTGGCAGGTATCCGACGAAAGCAGGGATCCCAGCTCGAACATGCACCCGATCGTTTTATAGCTGCCTGCATCATATGCCACAGCAGCACAATTGGGATATTCACGACCGCTAAAGATAGATATTGCCGGAGGCTCAGGAACCATATAGAAAAAAGAATAAGGCAGTACATCACCATTTTCATAACTCAATCCTTCTGTAAAAGTGCTGTCAACACCATCAAGGATCTCATAGAGTCCGGGCGATTCAACAAGATCAAAATTAAACATATCAAACAAGGGCAAGGCAGGTTGCTGTTGCCAGATAACCCGTCCCTCCATATAAAGCTTCCCCCCCTGATCCAGGTACGATTGCAACATGGTCCCCTGTTGATCTGTGAGCTCATAATTATTAAACATCCTCCCAAGACACAGGATCACACATTGATAAGGGGTTAAGCTTTGCGGAAATGATTTCGTATACTCCGATTGTACCTCCATTTCCTGCAGTAAGTCATAAGCCGGCGGGCCTGAAATGCTAATCGGGTCCAGATCGACAACCAATACAGGCACTTTTCCTACTCTAACACTAAAATGTTCTTGTCTGGTCATGCCCAATTCATCCATAATGTCGAGGGTGAAAGCTGTTTGTGATCCATAAATAAATGAATAATCCGCGGTGATATTGAAGCTGGCTGTAGCGCTTTGGCCCGGCAGGATGTCGCCCAGGATAAGCGGTTGATTTGTATTCACTGTAATTCCATTATCTTCTGGAGTAATTACTGCAGCTGTATTGATACTCATCATGCTACCATAATTCAATAAGCTGATTTCAAGTTCGACGGTTTCACCAGGTTCAAGAATCCCAAGATCATTCATGATTGCATAGGCATCAAGTTTTGTGTCCGCTGCCGCGACAAGAAACACCAGGTTGCGTGAATAATCCCCTGTATTGTCAGACACATCCAGTTCAAAAACAATTTGCTGCCCATCCGAAATGTATTCTGTCGGGAAGCATCTAAAAGCATGACTAATCTCCAGTGATTCACCAACGGCCAAAATATCAACAAACTCCTCATCATCAGGCAGTGTCAGTTGTGTATTTGATGTAGACAGCGAAATCGTTATATTTTCTATCGTTTCTGCTCCCCTGTTTCTGAGAGTAAGCTTAAAAACGGTAGGTAGTCCGTTAATAATAGTATTATTCGATGTGCTTTCTATGTCTATGTTAAATTCGAGTCCATCAATTAGCTGGAAAACTTTTTCAGCATGCTGCAAGCTATTGTCGGTCACAACAATCCTTACGTCTTTGCTCCCACCTGAAGCATTTTCCAATATACTCAATGCACCACTTTCGGTGATACTGATCTCTTCCGGCAAAGTATTTACAAGATACTCTATCCGTGTATTGGGGAAGATCTCCGAAGGTTCAGGAAGGTCAGGAATGCTAAAGTTTGCCATATCCCCATCAGAAAGACCCGAAATCCACCTGATCTTTTGATCCAGTTGCATCTCACCGAAATAATAATCTATTTTCCCGTCAGGATATAGTTTTACCGCAAAATTGAACTCGGAATTTTCTATTTCCGGGGTATATGCGTTCTTCCAGCGAAAGATGGCAACATTTTCATCGCCCTCATACCATACACCATGTTCATAAAAATTGTCAACGATCAGATCCGGGCTTAAAAAGGCAGCGATGACCCTGTTGCTTTTCAGGAAATAATCCATATCCACCAGGTAAGGCCAGAAATACATGTTCTCATCAAAATATAAGTATCCTGATGAGGATACGATCACTGTATCAAAGGTATTCCCGTAAAAAGGGAAACTGAATCCAAGTGCTTGCACCGCAAGGCTATCTTCAAAGCTGCTTTGAATGATCTGTGTTCCATCTATCATTGGAAATACCGAAGAGTTCATGGTCATCCTATAATTCTTGTCAAGATGCCAGGTATAGGGCGGCTCTCCACCCTCGGCTTCCATTTGCAATTCAATGGCCTGTCCGGCTTGATATACAGGCAATGCTTCCGTCGTAATATTGACTTTGTCGAAAACAGGGTTGTATTCAATCGAAAGCAATGTCCGGCCATCATTCAGCAGCGTAACATTTTGCTGATTACAGGGGGTTTCAATCACAGTCAGCCCATTGGTGTAATCCATTAAGCTGAAGTATTTCACCTGGCCGTTGCTATAATTATAGGGATCATCCTCATCTACCAGTAAAAAGAATTTGCATGCTTGCCCTGGCTCCACATAAGATAACAATGGGCTAAGGTCAAGACCAAATTCTATGGTCTTATTGTCGGGGATAGTATCATTTCCCTGCATATAATGACAATCACCCTGAAAATTCAAAATGGTATAATCTTGAATATGCTCTGGAATACCTGATTGGAGGTCAGTCGAGATCCCTGTGCGTACCCTGATCCTTTTCCTGCAGTTGTGTTCGAGCGATACCTTGCACGTTAAGGGTGTAAAATGTTCTTCTTTTGCATCCAGGATGTGAACTGTATTATCCCATATCCCACCCTCTGAAATATCATCCGCCAGGGTCTTATACATCATATAGCAAAACCCGTCATCTGCAAAATACAATCCATGGCTGTTTGCAAATTTAAGGGCACCGATCTCCCAATCTTTCATGCTCACAATGCCATCCCCGTTTATGTCAATATTATTGGTAAACTGGCCATCGTTATTATAGTCAAACCTGACTGAGTCGTTGTATCCCACTATGGTCATCCCATGAACCGGCCTGTTATTCCAATGAGTCATTACAGCTTTCCCGGTGTTGGGAGACCCGACAGGGAAATGTTCTAAATTCCAGGGACTATCGGCAATAAAGCTTGCCACTCCTCCTGTCTCGGATCCATCAAGATGATTGTCGAGCCAATGCTTAAGTACCAGGAGACCGAAAGTATCAGCAACACTGATCTTTCGGATCCTGCTAATGCGGTTATTCATGGAATTATACCATTCATCATAGCCTGACATCCATCGTTCACCTTCTCCATTGTAAAAACCCCCATAATCCGTTACACTGGGGGTGCCATGATGCTGTAAAACATCCATAGTATAGAGGTAATTAACCCCAAACCAACCATTCCCGCCATTGAAAAAATTCCATGCGAACTGGGGGGTATATTGATTGTCGGAAGTATCTGCAGGCAATCCGCGCAAGCGGTTCACCTCATAGGTAAAATTGTAGGCAATGCTGGTCGATTGCATGCAATTGGGATAGGACTCCTGCGAAAATATTGGCCTGAGCCATTCATATTGTGAATTATCCACACTATCGGGAACACGCCGGCTCCGGTAATCCACCGGTAATTTTGCTTCTTCAATACTATTCAGCATTATCGCATCCTGCGATGTAAGTGGCCCCGTATTCCTAAGTCCTGAGGGAACACGGGAAAACTCGCTTTTTTGTGCATAAGCTCCAAATACAATAAAAATCAATATAAGGGTCAGGTATTTTTTCATTCAAGTAAGATTAGGTTGGTGCAAGATATTTTTTTTATCGCTCTTTGTCAAGTAGAATCAAGTTAATGGTATGATCTGATAAGAAAGCGGTTATGCCTTCAACAATGAAGCTACAATAATACTTAATTTCTGGCGAATGATCTGTTCAATAATGTCTGCATGAATTGAACAAACATCGAAAATATTTGTAAGGTTTAAACATTTTAACGACTAAAGAGCTAAAAAATCTATGAAAAATATATCAATCATACTTTTGATCAGCCTTTTGATCACAGGACATAAAGTCTATTCCCAGGGTTGCAATGATGCAGGCTTGTGCAGTATGGGCGACCTCGACGGGCAAGGTCTTACAGCCGGAAATAAGTACAATACCCAATTATCCTACTTTTTTGGGCTTGGTGAAAAGGAAGCCCTGATCAATACACTACAGTTTGAACAAAGGTTTAGGTTCCTTGATGACAGGGCCAATTTATTTATTCAGCTTCCATTCCACTACATCTACGGAAATTTGGGATCAAGCTTTGGTGTTGGAGATATCAGTGCAGGTTTCAATTATACTTTTATTCGAAAGAAGGAATTGAGTGCATCTTTTCTGATTGCATTTAAGTTACCCCCCAATGATGCCAACAAAACCATTGACGGTAAAGGCGCACCCATGGTCTACCAACCAAGCCTGGGAGTTTACAGTTATGCTTTAGGTGCCAATTTTTTTTACAAAAAATGGCAGTTAGGACTTGGATACCTGAAGCCTTTGGGCAGCAACAGGAATTATTTTGACCGCACAGAGTGGCCCGATGATAAGGATGCACAAGCGTACGTTCAAATGCGTGACCTGGGACGGGGTGATGATGCAATGGTGCGTTTGACCAGGTACTTTAACACCAAAAAGAGCAGATACAATGTTGGCGTCCTGGCCCTTTACCGCTTGCAAAAGGATAAAATCACCCAGAATAACGAACGAATAGCACTGGATGGTTCAGAAGGGCTCACTCTTAATATTAACCTTGGCTACCAGAAAGTACTTAAGAACAAGGATAACATAACTTTTTCTGTAGCAGCACCGGTAATTACAAGAAAAGTGAGGGTTGATGGGCTTACCAGAACCTTTGTAGTGATGTTTACTTATGCTTTTGGGAAAAAGGATAAAGGGGTATTTAAGACTGTTAAATTTTAATTACATGACAAGGTCTTATTTAAACTTCTAAACCAAAAATATAGATTCCGCCATCTCAACAACCAGATTGTGGTCAAAGGCCATGGCAGGAAGTTTATCGACAGAAAACCATTTGGCTTCAGCAGCATCATCACCGGCTTTGGCAACAGCACCTTCAGGCAAATAACCAACATAGACAACTGATACGGTGTGTCCCCTTGGGTCTCTACCTGGACTTCCGAAAGTATGCATTTGTGTGAGGAGGATATCCTTCAGGTTTGTTTCCTCTTCAAGCTCACGCAGGGCAGCAACTTCCAGGGGCTCGTCTTCATCAACAAATCCACCGGGCAAAGCCCATTTACCTTTATAGGGATCATTGCCACGCTTAATGAGCAGCACTTCCTCTTTATCATTATGCAATCTGAAAACAATGATATCGACTGTTACAGCAGGACGCGGAAATTTGTAGGTATAGGCCATGGTTTTTTTGTAAAAATATAAAAAAAAAGAGCGCTCCGTGCCCGGAGCGCTCATGCACCTAATGTTTAACTAACATAAAATTAACACTACAGCTTTTTAAAGCTGAATTTGGCAAAGTACTGTTTACCTATTGTTACGCTGCCATTTCTTAAACGTATCTTTTCAATGTTCTTAACCACATGATCGTTAAAAGATTCATTGCTGCAATGAGTGCTTTCTACATTGATATATCCTTCTTCATCATAAGTAAATCCGACCAGCACACATTCCTCATCAGCAGCATCTTTGATCTCTTTAGGATATTCCATGACATCTTCGAATTGATTCAGAATATCAGTTGGGATTCCGCTGTTGCTTGCTGATTCGTTCAGGTTGATCACAACCAGGCCTGCAGGAGACGGCTTGCTCATAGCACTGGCTGATATTTCATTTTTATCTTTAGGGGTGGTTGTTTTTGTCCCGTCTCCATCAGCAAAGGAGGATAGCGGGATCATGAACAATACTGAAATTAAAATTATTACTGTTGTTTTCATTTTACACATTTTTTGGGTTACACATTCCGGTTTGGCTATTATAGTATCTATTTCCATGCCACATTCGTATTGAATTCTTTTTCAGCGTATTACAAAGAGTGTTAATCTAGATGAAGGTTCAAAATGTGTTCAGTATCCGATCACTTTGTTCGATAGCGTACAGTACTTCAAAGAACGGTTAACAATTTGTTACTTAAATAAGACGCATTCATTCACTGCACGTTACAGCGATGTGAGTAATTGCGAGTTTAAAACAATTTGATGGTGGAAATTAAAATAAGTTTAACCTCTTTCAATAAATCCCTCTTGAAACATATAGGTGCTTATTTCATGGTAGTGTAAAAAAGGAATAACTATTTGGAGCTCTGAAATTTTGCCAGCAACTAATTTTTACTGTTTCCCGGCTAAAACAATTACAAACTCTCCCTTCACGGAATTGACAGTGAAATGTTCGATCAATTCTGTGACTGTTCCCCGGATGGTTTCTTCATACATTTTACTGATCTCCCGTGAAACAGAAACTTGTCGGTCTTCGCCAAAGAATTCAGCAAACTGTCCAAGGGTTTTTAGCAATCGGTGTGGAGATTCATAAAAAACCATGGTACGTTTTTCTTCTGCCAGTGCAATCAATCTTGTTTGGCGACCCTTTTTATGAGGCAGGAAGCCTTCGAAGACAAAACGTTCGCAGGGAAGACCGGAACAAACCAATGCCGGAACAAATGCAGTTGCACCCGGCAGGCAAATAATATCAATGTTTTCACGAATGCATTCCCTGATGATGAGAAATCCCGGATCAGATATGCCAGGGGTACCGGCATCACTTACCAGGGCTGCCGATTCTCCTCCTTTCAGTCTTTCAATGACCCTGGGCAATGCCTTATGCTCATTGTTCAGGTGAAAAGCCATCATAGGTTTGGAAACTTCAAGATGCTTCATTAATACACCCGATGTACGTGTATCCTCGGCCAGGATAAAATCCACTTCACCTAATATTTCAACAGCACGTGCTGTAATATCATTCAGGTTTCCGATAGGTGTAGGTACAATGTACAGCATGCCTGGGTTTATGAATTAAATTTTGACTTAACGATCTTATTCAGTCGGTGATATGCTTCTGACTTATCTGCCCAATCATATTGTTGGCGGTAAACATCCATTTGATTTTCCGCATCAACAGGAAGGGCGAAAGAATTGAATTTTTCGATAGCCTCGTCATAAATTGTCGGATCTCCCTTGAAGAGTTCATTGATAAAAAGGAATTTATCATTGATACCGATGGCCATTTTCAGGTCACCAACCGGTGAAGGGTTAACTGTGGCAGCTATTGAATTGTCTTTCTCGGCCTGAAAAGATTCGCCAATGGTTGTCGGCCCTGAGAAAAGGTCAGCGGTTGTTTTGTTGGGTTCAGGGGACGGAAGGCTGGGGACAGCGCTTGGCTCAGCCTCTGCTTTAACTTCCGGTTCAGGTTCGATCACTACCTCGGGTTCGGGGAAGGGAGGATCCTTCGGCAAGCTCAGGACAGGCTCAGGGACGGGGCTTGGCTCAGCCTCTGCTTTAACTTCCGGTTCAGGTTCGATCACTGCCTCGGGTTCGGGGGACGGGGGATCCTTCGGCAAGCTCAGGACAGGCTCAGGGACGGGGCTTGGCTCAGCCTCTG
>CAZASJ010000001.1:51904-121396 GCA_964487735.1 uncultured Bacteroidales bacterium
CTTTAACTTCCGGTTCAGGTTCGATCACTGCTTCGGGTTCAGGGGACGGGGGATCTTTCGGCAAGCTCAGAACAGGTTCCGGTTGAGGGATCGGCTTCGCCCCGGGTTCAAGTTCCAGAACAAGGTTGTAGATCTCTTTCAATTTCTCTGACAGCAGGTCTATATCGAGATCGTGCAAGTTATCTGGCTTGTTTTTAAGTCGTTTGAGGTGATAGTCAATAATGGTTGTATTCTTTGCGATCTCATTTAAAAGGGCCTTATTCTTCATTTTTATAATTCATTTATTGTTTTTTTTATTGGCTTTTTCGGTAGAGAGAAAATCCCAAAATTGTGTGCCTTAACAAATTAGCAATTATCGCAGGAAGCACAGCAGGAATTTGTACCTTTGTATTATCAACGAATAAAGATATAAAAGATTGAGTTGACGCTGCAGCAATGTTTTTAGAAAAGTCGAAAAATTCAGAAAGAAGCGGTTGGATAGAGATTATCTGCGGTTCGATGTTTTCGGGAAAGACCGAAGAATTGATCCGCCGCCTGAAGCGCGCCAAGATCGCACAACAGAAGGTTGAGATCTTCAAACCATCCATTGATACCCGCTATGATGAACAGGATGTTGTATCACATGATGCCAATACCATCCGGTCCACTCCCGTGCAATCCTCAAACCAAATATTGCTTTTGGCGAACGACTATGATGTTGTAGGGATTGATGAAGCACAATTTTTCGATGAAGAATTATCGGCTGTTTGCAATGTGCTTGCTAATAATGGTGTGCGTGTGATCGTAGCAGGCCTGGATATGGACTACCTCGGCAAGCCTTTTGGACCTATCCCTGCATTGATGGCCACAGCCGAATATGTGACCAAGGTGCATGCTATCTGCCCGATTTGTGGCGATCTGGCCAATTACTCTCATCGGACCGTTGAGCAGGACGGACAGGTAATGCTGGGTGAAACCGAATCATACGAACCTTTATGCAGAAGGCATTTTCTTGAGAAACAGAAAAAAGCCGGGAAAAAATGAATAGGGTACCGGGTACCGGAAAAATAGTAAGTTTACTAAAGTTCCCCACAAATTATTAAATTTGCAAATTGTTTAAACTAAAACAATTAAATAATGAAGAAAACGATTGTATTCTTAATGATCAGCATGTTCTTCTCAGGCATGTTATATTCACAGAGCACTATGTTTGTAATAAAAACCGAATACGGTGATATGAAAGGGATTCTTTATGACAACACCCCTCAGCATCGCGACAATTTTATTAAGCTTATCAACGAAGGTTGGTTTAATGGCTCAACATTCCACAGAGTGATTGAAAGTTTCATGATCCAGGGTGGTGGAAAACAAGACGGCACGGTTGATGTCGGATACACAGTACCGGGTGAATTTGTCCCTGATTATTTTCATAAAAAAGGAGCGCTATCAGCAGCACGCCAGAGTGATGCCGTAAATCCTCAAAAACGTTCAAGCGGATCACAGTTTTATATTGTGCAGGGAAAAACCTATACCGATACTGAGCTCGACCAGTTGGAAACACGTATGAGTGTTGAATGGTCGCCGGAACAAAGGGCTGCCTACAAGACCATTGGCGGAACTCCCTTCCTGGATTATGGATATACTGTTTTTGGTGAAATCACCGAGGGTCTTGAAGTGATCGACAAGATTGCTGCTGTTGAAACAGGCTACCGTGACAAACCGGAAAAAGATGTTACGATGACCGTTGAGATCATCAAATAAAAGGTATGAAAGACAAGATCAGGCAACTTACCGAAGATATTGACAAGCTTGTGGCAGAAAGCCATGATCAGCTTGAAGATCTGCGAATCCGTTTTTTGAGCAAAAAGGGGGAGATCCCTGCATTGTTTGCGGATTTCAGGAATGTTGCAGCAGAGGAGCGAAAAGAGATCGGCCAGGCATTAAATAGCCTGAAGCAAAGAGCTGCCGAAAAAATCAATGAACTCAAGGAAAGACTGGAGCATAGTGGTACGGACGAATTATCTGATTCAGACCTCAGCCGCCCGGCCGAAGAATACAGCATTGGTTCCAGGCATCCCATTTCCCTGGTCAGGAACAGGATTATTGAGATCTTTCAAAATATCGGTTTCAATGTTTCCGATGGACCTGAAATGGAAGACGATTGGCATAATTTCTCTGCACTTAATTTTCCTCCTGAACATCCGGCAAGGGATATGCAGGATACATTCTTCATTGAAAAAGGTGAGGACTATAAAAAGCAAGTTGCATTGCGGACGCATACCTCCTCGGTACAGGTCAGGGTGATGGAATCAGAAACTCCTCCAATCCGGACATTGTCCCCCGGAAGGGTTTTTAGAAATGAAGCCATTTCAGCCCGCTCACATTGTATTTTTCACCAGGTTGAAGGCCTTTATGTAGATAAAGGAGTATCATTTGCCGATCTGAAACAAACCCTGTATTATTTTGCCCGGGAAATGTTTGGTGAAGAGACCAGGATCAGGTTCCGCCCTTCTTATTTCCCTTTCACCGAACCATCTGCAGAAATGGATATTTCATGCATCCTGTGTAAGGGTGAAGGCTGTAATGTATGCAAATACACCGGCTGGCTTGAAATTATGGGTTGTGGTATGGTTGACCCCGCTGTATTGAAAAACTGCGGCATCGATCCCGAAATTTATTCAGGATATGCTTTCGGAATGGGTATAGAGCGCATCGCTATGATGCTTTACTCTGTGAGAGATATCAGGTATTTCTTCGAAAATGATAAGCGTTTTCTAAAGCAATTCACTTCAGCAATTTAAGGTAGCTAAAGAACTCCTTAGTCTATTCTGATCCATAAGGTACCGAGAGGTGACCCTGGACAAGTTTCCATATCCCTTCACGTTTTTCCAAAACCCCGGTGAAGCGAATCCCTTCAAAAGACATATCTTCTCCGAGATAAATGAAATTATAATCGAGTACTTCAGAAAACCAGGCAATGTTTCCATCCTTGCTGATCTTGATCCGCTGATCAGAAATGTTGATCAGGGTATTTTCGAACTCATCAAATTGCCGGTTCATGGCCTTGCGAATTTCCGAAAAACCGATCATCTGTTCGTCGCCTTCGGTTCCAAATAAAATAATATCATCATCAGAGGCCCAGATATGTTCAATCGTTGTAAAGTCTTCGCTTTCCCTGGCCAGTTCATACTGCTCAAGCAATGTCCTGATATCCGATAGTTCTTTATCATAATCCACTTCCGGGCATTTCTCTCCCTGTAGTCCGCATCCTGTCATTCCAATCAGAATGAGCGGAATCATTAGTATTATCAACCTTTTCATAGTCCTATGGTTTATTTGTCTTGCTGTGAATTTAAGCATTTTTTTGGCTCAAATCAAATTTGGCTTGTTTTTTATTCTGGCATCAGGTATTTGAAAACGTATATCCTGAACCTTATACCGAGAGGCTTGAAGCCAAAACCCAAAATCAACTTATTTAGAAAAATTCTTTATTATATGGTAGTTTTTTCGTAAACTTGCACCCGAAAAAATATACGTTATTTGTTATATGAATTTTCGATCATTTCTTAAGAAATCAAAGGCCGGAATACTCCTTTTCATCATCGTACTGATGCTTGTTTTGTCTTCCGTGCTAAGCTCCACAAACTTATTTGCGCAGCATCACGAAAGCGGCCAAGATGAAGTTGAAATGATAGCAGAAGAAACCCATGAAGATGAACTTGATGCAGGAAAAATGATCATTGAACACCTCATTGATTCACATGAATGGCATCTCTGGACCTGGAAAGGCCATCATGTTTCAATTCCTTTACCTGTATTTTTGATTCACAATGGTGAATTTCACGCATTTTGGTCAAATAAACTGGCACATGGCCATCAGCACAAAGGATTTTATATTGAAAATGAAGGTGCCCAAAAAGGCAAGATCCTCAGGACTGTGCAACACGGGATGATGGACGATGAAGTCATTGGCGAAGCAGGATTCGGAAAGTTGCCCCTCGACCTTTCCATCACCAAAAATGTTCTTGCCATATTAATGAGCTGCATTATGCTGATCCTCGTTTTCACTTCAATTGCCAAAGCATACAGGAGAAGAGAAGGCCAGGCACCAAAAGGATTGCAATCCTTATTAGAGCCAATCATCATTTTTGTTCGCGACGATATTGCAAAATCATCTATTGGCGAAAAGAGATATGAACGCTATATGCCGTTCCTTCTCACCGTATTTTTCTTCATCTTCCTGAATAACATTATGGGCATCATTCCATTTTTCCCTGGTGGAGCCAATGTTACAGGAAACATTGCTGTTACAGGTGTGATGGCTATCTTTACTTTCCTTATCACAACATTCAGTGGAAACAAGGCCTATTGGAGGCATATCATTAATGCACCCGGTGTTCCATGGTGGCTTAAATTCCCTATTCCGCTGATGCCCATCGTTGAGATCGTAGGAATGTTTACAAAGCCTTTCGTATTGATGGTCCGTCTCTTTGCCAACATGACGGCAGGGCACACCATCATCCTTGGCTTTATCAGTTTGATCTTTATTTTTGGGAATCTTAACACATTCCTGGGATTAGGTATAGGTATTGGGTTTTCAATACCCTTTGCAGTTTTCATGAGCCTGCTCGAATTGCTTGTAGCTTTCATTCAGGCCTATGTATTTACACTATTGTCGGCCTTGTATTTCGGGATGGCAATAGAAGAACATCATTAACGATCCTTATAATAACCATTAAATAACTAGTATTATGAGTCTTTTAAGTATTATGTTACAGGCAGCAGCCGACCTCGCCCCCCTCGCACAGATGGGTGCCGGACTTGGAGCAGGAATCGCAGCTATCGGCGCCGGAATTGGCATTGGCCAGATCGGTCGCGGTGCAGTTGAATCCATTGCTCGTCAGCCCGAAGCAGTTGGTGATATCAGATCAAATATGATCATCGCCGCAGCACTTATTGAAGGTGTGGCGTTTTTTGCTATTGTTGTAAGTTTTTTGCTCGTTCTTTTATAAAAAAGACGCGCAGCGTTCCCTGCATTTCAACGGTTGGTTGTGATGCAGGGGACTTTTTATGAAAATAAAAAGAAAAAATAATGGAAATAGTTAGCCCCGGCATAGGTCTGATACTTTGGATGACGCTATCATTTTCTGTCCTCATTCTCATACTGAGGCGATATGCATGGAAGCCTATCCTTAAATCGCTCCGCGACAGGGAAGAAACCATTGATGAAGCCTTGAACCAGGCCAATATGGCCCGGGAGGAGATGAAAAACCTCAAGTCTGACAATGAAAAACTCCTGAAAGAAGCACAGGAAGAACGCTCTGTGATCCTTCGCGATGCACGTAAGATAAAAGACACAATTATTGAAGAGGCAAAGGAAAAGGCAAACGAAGAAGCCAACAACATTGTTGAGAATGCCAAGATAAGAATACAAAATGAAAAAATGGCTGCAATGACTGACCTTAAAAACCAAATCGCAGCCCTTTCTATTGACATTGCAGAAAGAATCCTTGAGCACGAGCTTTCGGCTGGCAGTAAACAGGAAGATTATCTGAAAAAGTTAATCAAAAACACAAAACTCAATTAGTCTGATGGCAAGTTCATTGATCGCGAAAAGGTATGCTAAAGCCCTCATCGGCCTGGCAATTGAGCTGAACGTTGTTGAAGAAACAAAAGCTGATATGGAACTCGTATTGAGCATTTGTCAATCAAACAAGGACTTCGTGCAAATGCTCAAGAGCCCCGTGATCCGTATTGATAAAAAGCAAAAAGTACTTAAAGTTATTTTTGCTGATCAGATAAGCGAAATGAGCATGCGTTATCTTGATATCATTGTTCGGAAGCGGAGAGAAAGCATCTTAGCTCAAATTGCTGAAGAGTACATTAATGCATATAAGAAAATCAAAAACATTTTTACAGTTGATTTCGAAAGTGCTGTCCCAATAAGTGAAGATACCCGTAAAAAAGTGATCGCCCTACTGGAAGATCAAACCAAAGCAACCATTGAACTGATTGAAGAAGTGAAAAAAGAGCTCATTGGTGGATTTGTTATGAATTACAATGACTATAAATATGACGCCAGCATTTCGTTTATGCTTAAAAGGCTGAAAAAGAGCGCTGCAGAAGTCAATTTATATAAAAGGAAAATATAAAAATTATACTATATGGCATCAATTAAACCAGCTGAAGTATCCGCTATCCTGCGCAAGGAGTTATCAGGATTTCAAAATGAAGCAGAATTACAGGAAGTCGGTACCGTTTTGGAAGTAGGTGATGGTATTGCACGTATTTACGGACTGAACAATGCTGAGTCAGGTGAGTTGATCGAGTTTGAAAAAAACGGATTGAAAGGCATCGTAATGAACCTGGAACAGGACAATGTAGGTGCTGTTCTTTTGGGTGAACCTGAAAATATTAAAGAAGGCGACAGTGTAAAACGTACAGGCCAGATTGCATCCATCAATGTAAGTGAAGGTATGCTTGGCAGGGTTATCAATACGCTTGGCGAACCCATCGATGGAAAAGGAGAGATCAGCGGTGAAAAATTTCTCATGCCACTTGAAAGGAAAGCTCCCGGTGTTATTTATCGTCAGCCTGTTAATGAGCCGCTGCAAACCGGCATCAAGGCCATCGATGCCATGATCCCTATCGGCCGCGGACAACGTGAGCTGATCATCGGCGACCGCCAGACAGGAAAGAGTGCCATTGCGATTGATACCATCATCAATCAGAAAGAGAATTATGATAAAGGCGAACCCGTATTCTGTATCTACGTCGCCATCGGCCTGAAAGGATCAACGGTTGCCAATACGGTAAAGGTCCTTGAAGAAAAAGGTGCTATGGCTTATACAGTAGTAATTACTGCTACTGCCTCCGACCCGGCAGCCATGCAGTTTTACGCTCCCTTTGCCGGTGCTTCCATCGGTGAATATTTCAGAGATACAGGAAGAGCTGCACTCGTAATATATGATGACCTCTCAAAACAGGCAGTGGCCTACCGCGAAGTATCATTGCTGCTTAGAAGGCCCCCGGGCCGTGAAGCATACCCTGGTGATGTATTTTATTTGCACTCACGCTTGCTTGAAAGGGCTGCCAGGATAATCAGCTCCGACAAGATCGCTGCCCAAATGAATGACCTACCTGAATGCCTTAAAAGCATTGTCAAAGGTGGAGGATCGCTTACAGCACTTCCAATTATTGAAACACAGGCCGGTGACGTTTCAGCATATATCCCAACCAATGTGATTTCCATTACCGACGGACAGATTTTCCTTGAAACCGATCTGTTCAATGCAGGGATCCGCCCTGCGATCAACGTAGGTATTTCAGTTTCCAGGGTAGGGGGTAACGCACAGGTGAAAGCCATGAAAAAAATAGCCGGTACATTGAAGCTTGACCAGGCACAGTACCGCGAACTTGAAGCATTTTCAAAATTCGGTTCCGACCTTGATTCTGCCACCATGGCTGTACTGGAAAAAGGAAAAAGAAATGTTGAGATCCTGAAACAGGATCAGTATTCTCCTATGGGTGTTGGTGAACAAATCTCAATGATCTATTGCGGATCAAAGGGATTGCTTAAAAAAGTGCCTGTTAATAAAATCAGGGAATTCCAAACGGAGTTTATTCATTTCATGCAGGAAAAACATAAAAAAACCCTTGGGGAATTGGCAAAAGGAATCCTAAACGACGACATCACAAAGATCCTTGATGTTGCAGCAAGCAATATCGCAAAGCGATACGAAACATCATAAAGAAAAGACTGAAAAGCCATGGCTAATCTAAAGGAAGTAAGAACCAGGATAGAATCTGTAAATTCAACCAAACAGATTACCAGCGCCATGAAATTGGTCGCTGCCTCCAAGCTGCGAAAAGCTCAGGGAGCCATCCTGCAATTACGTCCATATGCACAAAAATTACAAGAATTCCTTCAGGGTTTGAGTACCGGACTTGATCAGTCTGATGAAGCTGTATATTCTGCCAACAGGGATCCGAATAAGGTGTTGCTCGTTGTTGTCACCTCAAACCGTGGATTATGCGGAGCTTTCAACAACAATGTGATTAAGAAAACTGAAAAACTGATCAAAACCACCTATAAAGAAGCCTATTCTAACGGAAATGTTTTTGTTTATTGCATCGGCAAGAAAGGTGCAGAATATTTTAACGGACATCCGTTCAACGTTGCCAAACAAAACCAGGAAATTTTTGATAATCTGAGCTACGAAAATGCTGTCACCATTGCTGAAGAATTGATGCAGGATTTTGCTGATAAAAAATACGATCGTATTGAGATCATCTATAATCAGTTTAAGAATGCTGCCGTACAGGTATTGATCAATGAGCAATTCCTTCCCATTCTTCCTCCGGAAGACGATGGAACTGCACTGAATGTTGATTACATCTTCGAACCCAACAAAGAAGACATTGTTCGGGAACTTGTTCCCAAAAGTTTGAAGATCCAGTTTTTTAAATCCCTTCTTGATTCATTTGCATCTGAGCATGGTGCACGCATGACTGCCATGCACATGGCTACCGATAATGCAACTGAATTGCTTAAACAGCTTAAGCTTTCTTACAACAAAGCCCGCCAGGCTTCTATTACCAACGAGATCCTTGAGATTGTAAGCGGAGCTGAAGCACTGAAAGGAAGATAAATAAAAATTCCCTTCCTACTTCTATTCCCTAGTGTCCCGCTTAAGAGACAGGCAGCAAGAATACACTGTATTAAATTGAAACTCCTATGGCAAAACAGACTCTGACCTAGAGTCTCCATAGCAGTTGCATTTCAACAATTTCCATCCTTATTTGTTTCTCTTTCAAAGGTTGCTTACCTTTGTGTAAACCAGATTACTAAACTGAAAATTAAAGAATATGCTATCTCAAAAACTCGAAAAAGCCATTATCGACCAGATTCAGGCCGAAGAGGAATCTTCAAGATTATATTTATCCATGGCCTCATGGTGTGAAACAAAGGGTTATGCCGGTGCTGCTGCATTTTTATTTGAGCATGCCACCGAAGAACGCATGCATGCGTTAAAACTACTTTCTTATGTAAATGACAGGGGTGGACATGCACGCCTTAAATCACTTGAAGAACCGGCAGCAGAATTCAAATCCCTGCAGGAAGTCTTTGAAAAAGTACTTGAACATGAAATCCTGGTTACCAGCCTGATCAATGGTCTGGTAGAAATTACATTTGAAGAAAAAGATTACAATACCCATAACTTCCTTCAGTGGTACGTAATGGAACAGATAGAAGAAGAAAGCCTCGCCCGGAGCATCCTCGATAAGTTTAATCTTATAGAAGGTGAGAAAGGTGGCCTGTTCCATATGGACAAGGAACTTGGAGGAATGGCAGCAGCTGAGGCTGCAGCCGGAGGAGAATAATCCTTGATAATTAAAAATGAATGATCAAAAGACCCTGTAGCTTATTTGAGTTGCTGGGTCTTTTTTTGTAATTTCACTTCAAATTAACCTAAACCTGTATTCAGTGAAGACAAAAAACTTCCTCCCAATTATTTTCATTGCCTTGTTTCTCATTTCATGTAACCAACAAGGGAGTAAAAAAGACATCCAGTCGATAAATAGCCTTAAAACAACTATTGAGGGTGAGATCACCGCCAATGCCAAATACCTGGCCTATGCTGAGCAGGCAAGGCAGGACAGCATGTTTGAGATCGCAGCCTTGTTCAGTGCATCAGCTATTGCAGAAAAAGCACATGCCGACAGGCAGATTACCATGCTATTGACCCTTGGGGGAAGTTTCAGTAAGTTTGATCCAAAATATACTGCAGGGACCCTATCAGAAAATCTCAGAGATGCCATAGAAGTTGAAAATTATGAAGCAGTTGATATGTACCCGGGATTTATCAAGATCAGTGAAGAGGAAAAGCTGGATGATGTTACAATCTCCTTCCAATGGGCATTAAAAGCTGAAGAAAAGCACCGTGATCTGTTTAAACAGGCCATTGCCAGCCTTGATGATCCATCAATTAAGTTGCCTAAAGCCTATATGGTGTGTCCACGTTGTGGAAATACGATGGATGCAGAGCATTACAGCAGCCCATGCGATATTTGCCAGAACGATGCTTCAAAGTTTGTGGAGGTGAAATAGAAGGCTACTGCAACGATGCCAGTTTCTGATGAGTGGCCAGGTGCCCTATCTCTATTAATTCTTCCGTTTTATAAAAGTCGTAGGTACCTGCCGATTCCCTTGATATATTTATCAATATGTCCGGCGGGGCTTTTTCCAGGGCCATCTGCGAAATGGTATAAGTCATCAAACTGATGGTTTTATTTACAAGCTTAAAATACCCAAGATCTTCCTGACTATGCTCCGGTAATATTTTTACCATGTAATTATGGATCTTTTGCATCTTTTCCAGGTAGAACCTTTGTCTTTCTTTTAACTGGGCTTGCGGTATGAAAGGATGCAAGAGTGGGACTTTTGCATTAACATTGACCGCAATCAGCAAATCATCCTGATGCCGTTTCACATGATTTACAGGAATATTATTTAAAACACCACCATCAACGAGCAGGGTATTATTTTTCTTCACAGGCGTAATTATTGAAGGGATGGCGATTGATGCCCGGATGGCTTCATACATACTGCCTTCTGTAATAACCACCTCTTCCCCCTTTAAAAGATCTGCGGCCACCGCAGCAAAAGGAAGTTTTAATTCCTCAATATTTACATCTGCCACAAACTTCCTCATTTGCCGGAGAACCCTGTCACCCTTTATCAGGCCCTGGCTACTAAAAGTGAAGTCTACCAACCTTAGAACCTTGATCTTATCCAGACTAAGCATCCATTCCTTGAATTCAGGTAATTGGCCGGCAGCATATACACCTCCTACCAGGGCTCCCATTGATGTACCGGCAATGGATGAGATCTCATATCCCTGATCCTCCAGTTCTTCGATGACACCAATATGTGCCAGCCCTCTTGCTCCACCCCCGGAAAGTACCAATGATATTTTCTGTTTCATAGACAAATTTATATATGACAAAATTACTAAAATTCAATTCGGTATTTTTCCGGAAAGCAAGTCTTAAAAATGCATTTGATGGACTTTTTCTAAAAAAAAACAAAAAAAAGCTTGACAAAATTAATTTCTGCCATACCTTTGTCGACCATAATACGTTTTTAGTCGATAAGTTTTTATCCTATGAAAGCAACAAAAGAAGAGACCGTAAAACAGGACATCTTAAATAAGGCGCAGGAATTATTCAAACAGTTTGGGTTGAAAAAAACCACCATGGATGAGATCGCTGCCGCTTGCGGAAAAGCAAAGAGTACGCTCTATCATTATTTTAAAAACAAAGAAGAAGTGTTTGATGAGGTCCTCATTCAGGAACTCCACAACATTCGAAAAGTCGTAAAGGAAAAGGTAGGTGCCCGCCTCACCCTGCAGGATAAAATCAAATCCTATTTTATCGCCTTTCATACTGAAGCAATAAACAAAATCAACATTAACAGGGTATTGCAGCAGGGCAATGTTGAAGAAATTACAAAATTTGAACGATACAATCGAGCCGTTGTTTTTGAACAACAATATATTGAGAGCATACTATTGGAAGCCTATTACAAGAATGAGTATAAAGGGATTCCTATAGAGGATATTCCACTTTTTTCAGAAATACTTGTTGTTTCATTCCTTGGCCTGGTAAAGTACTCCGTTGAAAAAGATCAGGCCATAGATCAGGATAGGCTATCAAAATTTACAGATATGCTCATCCCAAGAATACTTAGTTAATCAAACCCATAAAAAAACGCAAAGCATGTTTTGTGTTTTTTTAATTAAATACCGACCAGAATACTAATTTAGTTTTATAGTTAATCAGACCATGAAAATGAAAAGATCATTCATCGCACTAGCCATAGTACCCTTTCTTATTTCCTGTGGCCACAATGAAACCCAGAATGAAAAGCCATCTGCTACAAGCGGTATCCGGGTAAAAGTTACGAAAGTTTTATCCTCCACAACCGAGAATGAACTAATGTACAGCGGATCCATTGAAGCATCTGTATCAACTCCCCTCTCCTTCCAGACAAGCGGTTCTGTTCAACATATATATGTTAATGAAGGTGATGCTGTTACCAAAGGACAGCTGATAGCGGAAACTGAAAAGGCTAGTTTCCAAAGTGCTTACAATGCAGCCCTTGCCCAATATGAACAAGCACTGGATGCTCAGATGCGCCTTAAAAAAGTATATGATAATGGAAGCCTGCCTGAAGTAAAGTGGGTTGAGATCAACAGCCAGGTGGCCCAGGCCGAGGCACAACTGAAAATATCCGGTGAAACCCTGGGTAATTGCGAACTCAGATCACCTGTTGACGGGATAGTGGGACGTAGGAGCCTGGAAATAGGCATGCCGGCCCTTCAGTTGCAGGCACCCTTCAGCATCATCAATATTGATGATGTCTATGTCAAGATACCTGTCACAGAAAACGAAATAAGCAAGCTGCGCAAAGGACAAAAGGCCAACATACATGTTGCTGCAGTTGGCAGTAATACATTCGAAGGCGAAATAGAGCGCATTGGAGTAGTAGCCAACCAACTTTCCAGAACCTACGATGTAAAGATCAGGGTTGAAAATAAAGATCACATGATGAAGCCCGGCATGGTTTGCAATGTAAAGATCGAACTACCGGAAACAACCAATTTGCTATTGGTGCCAATGGAAGCTGTTAGCGGACAAACAAGCGGACTCCCTTTTGTTTATGTGATCGACCCTAAAGAAAAAATAGCTGAAAAAAGGCCTGTCGAATTGGGTGGTATCATTAACAATAAGCTTCAGGTGCTTTCCGGCCTTTCAGCAGGCGAACTTGTGGTGACCTACGGCAAACATAAACTAACCCATAAGGCCAGGGTTATTTACGAATCCCCCATTCATAAGAAAACAGAACGATGAAACGAAAGATAAATATCATTGAAGGGGCCATGAAGCACCATCAGATCATCCTGGCAGTGGTGTTCATGATGATGGTCCTTGGTATATTGGGGCTGGTCAACATGCCCCGCAGGGAATTTCCTGAATTTACCATCCGCCAGGGAGTGGTTGTCGGTATATATCCCGGTGCAAGTGCCGAAGAAGTTGAAGAACAGTTGACAACTGCTGTTGAAAACTACATTTTCAGCTATCAGGAAGTGAACAAGTCTGAAACTTATTCCCAGTCTTCCGAAGGACAAATGGTTATTTATGTAGAACTTAACGAAAATGTTAAAAATGCGGATGCGTTCTGGTCTAAGCTCAGGCATGGCCTTTCAGAACAAAGGACACAACTACCATCGGGTGTATTGGCTCTGTTCGGAAACAATGAATTTGGAGATGTCTCAGCCTTGCTTATTACACTTTCATCTGATGAAAAGAGCTATCGCGAGCTGGAAGAGATCATGAAGGACTTTGAAGCTGCGGTACGACGTATTCCATCTGTTTCCAAGATCAAGCGGCACGGTACTCAGGGGGAAAAGATCTATGTCTACCTCAACCAGGAAAAGATCAATGAATACAATATTAACCCACCGACCATCATGGGTTCATTTAAACTACAGGAATTACTTGAGTATGCCGGGCAGCTCGATAATGGAAAACAGGTAATGCCTATTCACATTCCTGAACGCTATGCATCAGAGAAAGACCTTGCTGAGCAGATTATTTATTCTGACCTGAGCGGAAATGTGATTCGCCTTAAAGACGTAGCCCGCATCGAAAGAAGGTATAAAGATCCTTCCAGCTTTATCCGCAACAACGGGTCCAATGCCTTGTTGCTGTCGCTCGAAATGCAGGGAGGGAACAACATCGTGCAGTTTGGCGAGGAAGTGAGAAAAACCATGGAAGACTTCTCCAAAACAGTTGACGATGATGTTAAGATAAATATCATTTCTGACCTGCCGAATGTTGTAAACCATTCTATATCCCACTTCCTCACCGAATTTATCATTGCTATCCTTGCAGTGATCGCTGTTACCATGATACTGCTGCCTTTCAGGGTTTCAAGCGTGGCCGCAGTTACCATTCCCATATCTATACTTATCACGATAGGTATAATGCAGATGGTTGGCATTGAGCTGCATATCGTATCCCTGGCCGGATTAATCGTGGTCCTGGGTATGGTTGTCGACAATGCCATTGTTGTGATTGACAATCATATTGAAAAGCTCGACCATGGAGAAACAGCCTGGAATGCAGCCTGGACTTCCGCAACAGAATTGTTCATACCTGTTTTATCAGCCACCGCTGCCATCATTGCTGCTTTTTTCCCACTGATGTTATTCCTGACAGGTATGGCCAGTGATTTTGTCGGAACATTCCCGCTTACCATCGGCATCGCCCTGGGAGTATCCTTAATCGTATCGATGCTGCTTGTACCATTTATGTGTTTTACCTTCATCAAAACCGGTCTGCATAAAAAAGCAGAGAATAAAGAAAAGAAAAGGAAGAGTTTTCTCGACCGTGTACAGCACTGGTATGATAGCGGCCTCGAATGGGCATTCAAAAATCCAAGACTGACCATTATACTTGGAATTGTATCCATCGCCATTGGAGCATTTTTATTCAGCAGACTTGATATAATGATGTTCCCTGCCATGGACCGTGATCAGTTTGCCGTTGAGGTGTACCTGCCTGAAGGCGCATCACTCAACGAAACAGAAAAAGTTATCGACAGCCTTGAAAACATCCTTTTACGGGATGAACGAATTACCAATGTGGCTTCATTCATAGGCAGCAGTTCACCACGTTTCAATGACCTTTACGCGCCTCATCTGCCTGAAAAGAATTTCGGACAGCTCGTAGTAAACACCCTCGACAATGAGGCTACCATGGAAATTCTCGACGAATATGAACCTTTGTACAGCGATCTTTTCCCGGAAGCACAAATCAGGTGGAAACAAATTGCTATAGAAGGCTTTGATGCACCCATCGAGGTCCGTATATCCGGGAATGATATCCCGCTCTTAAAGCAAAAAGCGGAAGCAGTCAGGGCCATACTGAATGAAAACGATGAAGTACTTTGGGTCAGGACCGACTGGGGTGAAATGCGGCAGGGCCTGAATGTTGACATCGATGTTGAAAAAGCCAATAAGCTTGGCTATAGTAAACTTATGGTTGCTTCTGCCCTGATGAGCTCAATGGATGGGATGCCCATAACCACCGTTTGGGAAGATGATTACGCCCTTGATGTTATCCTTACTCAGGAAGAATTCCTGAGCAACAGTGTTACAGATCTGGAAAACCAGTATATCACTTCATTGATGACCCTCGAATCGGTCCCGCTGAGAACAATTGCCAGCATTGAGCCTCACTGGACAGAAGGAAAAATCGTCAGGAGAAACGGTGTTCGGACCCTCACTGTAATGGCCGACCTGAAAAGGCATTCCGTAGCTTCTCTCACATTTAATAAAATCAGGAAGCAGGTAGAAGAAGCTGTTGAGGATGAAGGTGTGATACTTGAGTTTGGTGGTGACCACGAGTTTTCCATTGATAACATGATTCCCCTTGGATGGTCCCTTTTTGTAAGCATAATCCTGATCTTTTTTATTCTTCTGCTGGAATTTAAAACCTACCGACGATCATTACTGATCATGTCGACCATGCTGCTGAGTTTCCCGGGTGCTGCTATTGGGCTCTGGATCACAGGGTATCCTTTCAGTGTAACGTCTTTTATCGGGCTTATTGGACTTGTAGGCATTGTTGTTCGTAACGGTATTATTCTGATCGATTATGCTTTTGAACTTATAAACAAGCAAGGCCTTAACTACAAAGATGCAGCCATAAAGGCTGGTAAAAGAAGGATGCGGCCTATCTTCTTAACGTCCATGGCAGCAGCCATGGGCGTGGTGCCCATGATGATCAGCCAATCACCTTTGTGGGCACCTATGGCAACTGTAATTTGCTTTGGTATGATCATCGGCATGATACTTACCCTTTTTATCCTCCCTGTACTTTATTGGAAATCGACTTTAGGGGAATATAAAAAGACCAACAAATATGTAGAAGACAGTAATTGATAAATAATGAAGAGACGATTGAAATGAAAAGACAAATAATAACGATAATCAGCATATGCTTTGCCCACTTTCTCTCAGGGCAAAGCATAAACCTTGATTCACTGAAATTTCTCACCCTGCAAAACAATAAACAAATCATTGAGGCAAAGCTGAATGTGGAAGCATCAGAACAGCTAAAGAAATATGCTGTAACCAACTATTTTCCAAAGGTTTTTGGTGGTGCAATCGCTATGAAAGCCAACGATTACCTCATTAAAGAGGAAATTCCTGAGGTCAATCTGCCGGTTTACGACGGGAATCCGGTCAGTTTGATGAATCCTACGCAGTTTGCTTATTTCCCCGGTATGCAGTTGGAGATGTTTGACTATATGAATGTTGGTTATCTGGCCGCCGTAGAACCCCTTTATATGGGAGGACAGGTAAGAAACGGAAATAAGTTGGCTGCCCTCGGTGTTGACATAAATAAACACAGCCTCATACTCTCAGAAGAAGAGGCCCTCCTTAAAACAGTAGAATATTACTGGACCCTGGTATCACTCCGTGGAAAAATGAACACATTGAACAGTTATGAAGAACTTCTGGAAACACTCCACCAGGATGTTTCAGTATCCTATGAGGCAGGGCTGATCAATAAATCAGACCTCCTAAAGGTAGAATTGAGCCAGAATGAGCTTCAGGGAAACAGGCTTAAATTGCAGAATGGTATAGAATTAATGACAATGATGATCTGCCGCCACGTTGGTATAGCATATTCTGATTCAGTTAAGATAAATGTAGAAAATATTCCAACCCTTGGCCCTGAGGATTACTTCATCGACCCTGATACTGCTGTTATTAACCGGCAGGAATACCAGATGCTGGAAATGGCCATAAAGGCAGAAAAGTTACAAAAAAGAATGGCCAGAGGAGAAATTATGCCACAGTTGTTGGTTGGTGCACAGGGTCTTTACCTGGATGTTTTGGAAAATGAAAACACGACAGGTATGCTCTTTGCGAGCATCAACATCCCCATATCAGGATGGTGGGGAGGAGCACATAAAATCAAGGAACACCAGATTAAAGTAGACATTGCCGAAAATAAACTGGCAGAATCAACCGAGATGCTCACACTCCAGATCGAGAAAAGCTATAAGGTTCTGGTTGAAAGCCGTTCCCAGGTCGTCATTGCAGAAAAATCCATGGAACAGGTCCGGGAGCACCTGAAAGTAATGAAAGACAACTACGATGCCGGCCTGGTAAACACCTCCGACATGCTTGAAGCTCAAGCTATGTTTCAAGAAGCTGAAGACGGGCTAACAGATGCAAAGAGTATTTACAAAATCATGCAGGCACATTACCTGCATGCCATTGCGAAATAAATACGTGGTTATTTAACATCTACCGCACATGCATCTCCCATACAATTGGGATTTTCCTCGGGCTTAGGAATAATCTTTAACCTTATTGAAAGGTGATAAAGCTGGCAACCTACACAGATCCCAAAAGCTGTTTCTATATACAAAAGTGTAATGCATATCAGGCACAACATGCAAACCGGATCAAAATAGGATACATCTGAAAGCAGGAAGAGTGATAAAATAAAAATGCTTAAAGTAAGGGTAAGACCCAGGCTCCAGGCAAACTTTTTTTGAATCGCTCCAATATATAGGGGACTTTGTTTTTTTACCATCAGCCAGGATAGAAAAACCACCGGGGCAAATTTTGGATTAATAAAAACCCCAATGAAAAAATTTAAGGCCAGAAAGCCGGTCAAAAATGGCAATACAATGTATTGCTGTAGAATAAATCCATATATGAATGCTATAAAAGCCATCAAAAGCATGATTCCTGCAGCACCGCGAACCACCCTTTCATTTAGCACCTTATAACTTTTCCCTTCTACATACTCTCCAAAACTGATAAATGACATAAATTCCAAGATTTTATTTAATAGTAACAATAGAACTGATAAAAAGTTGTTCGGTCATGATTAATGACCGGCACTGTTCATTATAATATCTTTTTCTAATTGATTTTTGCAGAAATGAGTTTTATCAGTAAAATCTCACTTCTCGTTCCTACCCGCATAGGTGGCCCAAAGGTTCAGGCGACATGAGAAACATAGATATGCCCTCACAGGTCCTGGGACCTGTGAGGGCGGTCAGCTTTTTGATTATACTTCCTGCATTTTCTTTACCTGCTTCAAGAGGATCTTTTTCGGCGTTACCGGAATAAATGCCATCATCAGTTTCATTGAGAAAGGCAGGCCGGAGATTACATCCAATTTGCCTTTCAGCATACCATTATAACCATCTTCAGCAACGCTGCGTGCACTAGCCGTTTTCTTGAACATATCGGTTTTATCCATTCCTGAAACGCGTCCGAATTCCGATTCGGTGGCACCCGGCATCAGGTTGGTAACCGTAACCTTGGTATCGCTCAATTCTTCTGCGATGGCGTTGCTGAGAGAAGTTACGTAGGCTTTGGTAGCAAAATAAACTGCTTGCAACGGGCCGGGCATCAGACTGGCAGTAGAAGAAACATTTAAAATTTTACCTTCATTTCTTTTTACCATGTCGCGGAGGAACAATCCTGTAAGCGCGGTAAGCGCCACTATATTTAAATTGATCATGGCAAGATCTGTTTTCAGTTCTCTTTCGTGGAATTTTCCTATTCCACCGAAGCCCGCATTGTTGATGAGGTAGTTTACTTCGATGCCCGCTTTTTTAACTTCATCGTAAATCGCCTGGGGTGCTTGCGCTGTACCAAGGTCCTTGGCTATTACCATAACCTTAACCTTATACTTTTCCTCCAAATTCATTTTTAAAGCATCCAGTTTGTCTTTGCTTCGTGCAACGATAATGAGGTCGCCGCCTTTTTCTGCATGTATATGTGCGAATTCTTTTCCTATTCCGGTAGATGCTCCGGTTATTAATGCTGTATTATTCATTTTTTTATCTATATTTATGTGAGTACTTACTTATTTATTATAGTAAATTTTTTAAACTTTATATTTTTTCTTTAAAAATGTGATCATAGCCATGATATCAAATTCTTGCATCAGGAAGTACCTGGTGGCAAGTCCGTCGAGGTCGATCAACATGCGGGTCGCTTCCTGCTCAGGCTCTTCATAGTCAAGCTTGCTAAAGGCATTTGTCAATGCCAGCATGAGCGCTTCCATCTTATGTTCTCCATATTGCTCCATCTCCCACTTAATTTTATACTGCAATTTCCAAAATTCCAGTTCTGCTTCACCTAATCTGTCCGGAGTAAAAGTATCCAGTGTTTTACGGATTACGGATTGGGGATCGGATTCAAATACAATTTCTGAGAACAATACCTTTATGCGCTCCTCGCCTTCTTTTAGGATCGCCTGCAATAGTCCATCCTTGTTTCCGAAATGACGAAAGATCAATCCTTCTGAAACCCCGGCATGCTTTGCTACCTTGCTTGTCGATGTTGTTTTAAACCCATCCTTTGCAAAAAGCTCCAGAGCTGCATGCAATATTTTTTCTTGTTTTTCTGTCATGACAGTAGTGAGTAATCACTTGCAAAGATACATTGTTTTTTTTAATTCACATGTTTTTCTTAAAAATATTTCTCATCCCTGGTTCATTGATACTTCTTTCTGTCATTCTGAAGGAGCGCAGCGACTGAAGGAATCCCTTTAATTATATTCCAAAAAATAAACTTCAAAATCCTGATAAATTTCAAAATTCATAAGACAAATTTCAAAGGGGTTTGGGATTTGGGGAAGTAAATATTCCTATTTAAATTATATATCCTGATTGTTATTATATTTGGTATAACCAATTAACCGGCCTGGGTTAGTTATTTCCAATGAAATAGAATTAAAGGCGAAGAAAACAGAAGGCTGAAGAAGTATCGGAGAAGCTAAAATGAAAGTTGAATTGCTTTTAGCGGCCAAAACACTCCGTAATATCAAAATAATAATTTTCTACTTGTGTGATGATCTCATCATCTGTGATTTGTTTGATTTCGATTTTGATCTTGTCAAACTTTCGATTGTCCTCTAAAACGAGTTCCTGTTTAAGGGTTTTCCATTTTATGCCGCGGCCCAGGCCGATGTATTTTAAATAAGCATATTCCGTTCCTACATAGTCATTGGCACCTCCCTCGTAGTCAAGTATAACTGCATTCTCAATGGAACTACCAAAGCCACCACTAATGGGGAGATCGACACCAAAGTCTTTTAATATTAATTCTCGTACATTCATTTTTCTTTTTTATGAGGTCAATTTTTAGCTTTCCGTTTCAGATTCTTGATCTCATGAACGAGTTTATCGTACCACTGCTCACCATATTTCCTGCTCAGAGCATCTTTAAGAAAAACATATAGAGGAATGCCTTCATGGATGCCTTTTTCCAAGGCTGGATTGCATACCTGCCACTTATGATAGTTTACAGCCTCCGTCTTCCCAACTTTTGAAATGCGCACAGGGTATAAATGGCATGAAATGGGTTTTCTAAAGGGGATTTTACCTTCATCATGGGCTTTTTCGATGGAACACCAGGCGATACCATCCGTGAAGTTGATGAATGCGCAATCGCCTCCCCTGATCAAAGGAGTCACATAGCCTCCATCCATATCATAATCAAAAACCCCACTTCGTTCGATTGCTTCAATGCCGTCAGGAATCATAAATTCCATGATCTCATTTTGATAATCTTCCAGTTGGCTGATTTCTTCTTCTTCAAGCGGTGCACCTGCATCCCCTTCAACACAGCATGCACCCAGGCATTTTTCTATCGGGCAAGAGAAGCTGACCAGGTAGAGGTCGTCCGAAACCATAATATCGTCGATAATGAGCATATACAAATATAGTAAGTTTTGAGGGTTGAGGGTTAAGTTTTGAGTTTTAAGTCCATACAAAGTTTTGAGGGTTGAGTTTTGAGTTTTGAGTCCCTACAAAGTTTTGAGGGTTGAGGGTTAAGTCGCGAAAAAGACACAAATTTTTGATTTGGTATTTTGTCGAGGATCCATGAATAACCATGAATTCAAAAAATTCTGGTTTTTCGGGATATTGGGTGTTGAGGAAATAATAATCCATAATTCATAATCCATAATCCAGTGCCTCCTTTGAAGTTTTAACGAAAGAGGATAATTCATACAGGATTTTTCCTAATTTTGCACCCGGAATATAATCAGATAGACATCATATTAATCATATTATTAAAGCATTACGAAGATGGCATTCAATCTCAAAAACAGAAATTTCCTAAAACTTCTTGATTTCAGTCCAAAGGAAATCAAATTCCTCCTCGACCTTTCCATGGACCTTAAAAAAGCCAAATATTCAGGTACAGAGCAACAACGTTTAAAGGGCAAGAACATCGCCCTGATATTTGAAAAAGCGAGTACACGTACACGATGTGCTTTTGAAGTGGCTGCTTTTGACCAGGGAGCACTGGTTTCATACCTGGGACCTTCAGGTACCCAGATCGGAAAAAAAGAAAGCATGAAAGATACTGCCAGGGTGCTGGGTCGAATGTATGATGGCATTGAATATCGTGGGTTTGGACAGGAAATCGTTGAAGAACTTGGTGCCTATGCAGGCGTACCCGTCTGGAACGGACTCACCAATGAATACCACCCCACACAGATCCTCGCTGATTTTCTGACCATGATGGAGCACAGCGACAAGCCACTTCATCAGGTATCGTTCTGCTATTTGGGAGATGCACGCAATAATATGGGTAACTCACTCATGGTTGGTGCTGCAAAAATGGGTATGGATTTCAGGGCTGCTGCACCAAAGGAATTCCATCCAACAGAAGAACTCGTTAAACAGTGTAAAGAGATCGCCAAAGAAACCGGTGCCAGGATCATGATCACCGAAGATGCAGCAGCAGCCGTAAAGGGTGTCGACTTTCTGTATACTGATGTATGGGTATCAATGGGTGAACCAGACTCAGAATTTGAGCGCAGGATCAAAATGATGATGCCTTATCAAATAAACAAAGAGCTTATGCAGAAAACCGGAAATCCAAATACAAAATTCCTGCACTGCCTGCCTTCTTTCCACAACCGTGAAACCATTGTTGGTCAAGAGATCTATGAAAAGTATGGTGTAGAGGCCATGGAAGTTACCGATGATGTTTTCGAATCAGCGGCATCCATTGTTTTTGATGAAGCTGAGAACAGGTTACATACCATCAAAGCAGTTATGGTTGCCACTCTAGGAGACTAGATCAGCATATTTTACTTGCTAAAATATTTAGCCTCCTGCCATAATATGGTCAGGAGGTTTTTTTTTTGATAAAATTTAGTAATTTTAATCCAGATAAAAATTCATTTTTAACCCAAAATTTATTTTTTATGAAAGCAGCAATTATTCTTTACATTTTATTCATGATAGCCATTGCGCTTGTTCTGATCATTGCCCAATGGAAAATCTATCAAAAGGCCGGAAAACCGGGATGGGCATCAATAATCCCAATCTACAGTACCATTGTTTTGCTGGAAATTGTAGGGAAACCCTGGTGGTGGATACTTTTAATGCTGATTCCTTTTGTCAACATTATATTGGTCATTTGGGTCATCAACCTTTTATCCAAAAGCTTTGGAAAGGGTGTAGGCTTTACGATAGGACTGATCCTGCTCTCAATTGTTTTTTACCCCATTTTGGGATTTGGTTCAGCTCAATATAAGGGCCCTGCAGGAAAAGCTGCCTAGGTCGGTCTTATTTCTTCTTTTTATTTGTTTCGGGAGGAGCCGGCAAAACATTTTTTTCGATGAAATCAGCAACGATTACATCGGCAAATTGAACAGCCATCTTATCAATGCTTCCAACGTCCGTAGATTTAGTTTGTGCTGACCACTTCATTTCGCCCGTTTTTAAATCAAAAAAGTCGGCCTCCAGAAATACCTGCACAGATCCGGTATAATATCCGGGGCTGTAATAATAATTATTAAAGCCGCCATAGAAATCATAGAAAGAGGTATTATAGTCATATGGCATGTAGTAACTGCTGCCAGGAACGTAACGGCGGGTATCTTCCTGATGGCGCATGCTCATGGTGAAAACGCCATCAATATCTGCAGATTCAAAAATGCTCATCACGATTTCCTTTGTGATGGTGCCAATGGCTGCATTGGGTGGCAGCAGGTCTAATGCGGCAATTACGGGGTATCCTTTGGCTTCAAGACGGGTTTGCACCTGGTCTTCAAAAATTCTTCGGTTGACCGAATTAGATCCTATCCCCAGAACCACCACTCGTTTATATTTTATCGGTTCATAATCGGGCTTTGTCCATGATCCGGTAAGCTTTGTTGTAGGCCCACAGCTTGACAATAATGCTATCAACACAATAGTAGTTAATCCACGTAGGAATGTTCTCATATGTATTTATATTAGAATAAAGAAAATCATTTCGTGCGAATGTGCAAAACTGTGTAATACATCAGAATGCCTGTTTTACTCGAAATGATTTTAATCTTGTTTCAGAATCAATTTGCCTAGAAGCCAAAAACAACACCTACACCGAAAGTAAAATAATTCAGGTTATCCATTGCTTTATCATAGCCGATGGCTGCATTGTATTTTGCGTTCACTATGAACCCCATCCCTGAATTCGGAACTTCTATCAATGCTCCGATTTCCGGACGAAGGCCAAAACTCCAGGTTTCTTCACGCCAGTACAGTAAGCCTATTTGTGTTGCCTGTTCTGTATAATAAGCTCCAATTCCGATACGGGCATATGGAGTCATGAAGAAATCTGATTGATAGGCATAACCTCCTTCAGCCATAAAAAACCAACTGTACAGATCCCTGAAATGTATAGCAGAAATGGTATTGTTCTGGTAATCCACGGTTATTGGTCCTGTCTTTTTAAAGAAAGCCCCATACCCAACGGCACCTCCAAGTGTTACACCTGTTTCAAAATGATAGCTGCCGCCAAATTCAATGCCGCGGATGCTGCTTTCATTCATATAATCTTCAAATGAAGCTGTTGGAATGCTTATATTCCATTGTAGTTCGTAATGTGATTCAAACTGGGCTGATGCAGTATTGCTAACAAACACTGCCAACAGCGCCACTATGCTGATAATGATATATTTTTTCATGATCATATTGTTTTCAAGTTAATGGATGTGATTAGGGGTTTGTGACCAGATATGGTGACTGTTTGTATGCCTGATCGATATAATCGAATAAACGCGTATCAACAAGTCCGCTGTTATTCGTCAGCACCCCTCCTATCATAGTGGCCCAGAGAGCATTGATCGTTTTGTTGGTATGATCAATGTTTTTCAGATCAGAAATATCGATGATCAGTGCGCCCTCTTCATATGATCCCAAATAGGTTGCCCATGGATAATAGTATCCATAACCGGGATAACCCCAATAACCAGGATAACCCCACCAATAGTTGTAGGAAAACACATAATTTTCTCTTGTAATGATCGATACACCCATTCCCATATCAGGATTGGCAGATGAATCTACCCTCACAAAATTTCTAGCCTCCATATTGGCATTTATTTTTTCCAGCACTGACTCATAATATTCTTGATAATGTGCCTTTTCCTGAGGTGTGGCTGTGCTGTCAACTATGAGCGAATCAGGTACATAATACGTTTTATATAAGGTAAAGTCTGCAGATTCGTTAAAGTTGGTCCAGACCATGTCCATGTCGCTTGTGTCAACACTATAAGTAGGATACTTACTGCATGATGCGACCATCAGTCCTGCAAATACCATAAGCACGGCAGGATAGAAAAATCTTCCTAATAATTGTTTCATGGGATATAAAATTGAATAAACGTTCATTTTGCTTTAACAAACAATAGTGAATTATATTTGTTCAGCTATTAGTAATGCAAATGTATGAAATTATGTTTTGTATAAGTGTTTATCCCCATGCTTCGATGGCTAACTACTAAGATAGCTTCAATGAAAAATTAATAAGAACTTTCTTCAACAGATACTAAATGATCTACGCAATACAAGATAGTATACCCGATTGGGTTAACCAGCGAATGGACGATATGGGGCCTGTTTATGCAGAAACAGCTGGTGAGGGTTTCCTTGTTGAGCCCTGGAATTCGCTCACCTCTTTGCTCATGCTGATTCCGGTAATCTACTGGCTGATCAGGATAAGAAAAGAGTCAGGCTCATTCAGGTTTATGCTGTATGCTATTCCACTTATGGCTCTCGGTGGCATTGGAAGTGCATTGTTTCATGGTTTCAGGGCTTCCGTAGTTTTCCTTATCATGGATGTGGCACCCTCAGCCTTTCTCACACTCTCCCTTGCCATTTATTTCTGGTATAAACTCTTGCGAAAATGGTATTTTGTGCTGATCCTGTTCATTCCTATGCTCCTGGTCAGGTTCCTTGTTTTTTCTATGATGCCTGAGCATGCTGCTATAAATGCCTCATACGCTATTTCAGGGCTTACTATTCTATTGCCTGTTCCCTTCCTGCTTCGTCGCATGAATTACCGTGGAGCCTGGTCGATCGGACTTACCCTGGCATCATTCGGGCTTGCTCTCATGTTCCGCGAAGCGGATGCCCGGGCAGCCATGTACTTTTCAATCGGATCGCATTTTCTCTGGCATGTTTTCAGTGCAATAGGTGGGTATTTTATACTTGAGTATCTGTATATTTTCAGGAAGGCTGAGGTGGATGCTGGATCCTAGATTATGAAATATGGATTATGTAAAAAAGGCATTTATCATTGCTTACGAGTCCCTGGCTTCTTGTAACTAGTTATCAGGCACTCATTCCTCGTATCCTAAATAAAGTAAATTTTTAATTTGACGATCCCCGTGGCTTGCCACGAAGAATTATTTGATTGAATGATGATATCCTAATGGCGATTGGCAGTGAAAATGGCAGCCTGGGGAATCCATAATTCATAATCCATAATCCATAATCCATAATTAACTCTACACTCAAAACTGGATTCTCTGTAAGCTGTTTAAGGATTACTCCTTTTTCTACTTAATAAGCGCAGATCCCTTTTCATTCTAAAACGATAAACCACATTAAATCTGTACATCCCCGTATCGTAGCCTAACCATGAATCTGGCACAGGGGATTGATTCCGGACAAAGATCCCCAGGTATGAAACACCCACAAAAAACTTCCTGCTATTATACCCCATTGCAATTCTTCCGGTGAGATTTCCTGCCACAGTAAAGCCCGATCTGTCAGCTTCATTATCCTGACTGGTATACACCCATGAACCTCCTGCCGACAGGCCCCCAACAAGGGATACTGTAAGGAAAAAATGCTGTTTAACAACAAATGTATGGGCATAGCCTGCTATTACCCCTCCATTGAGGATCCTGTATTGGCTAAAATGCAATCCATCGAAAAAATTGGTGTCGGCTCCGCCCGAGGGGATCAAAGAGGTATCTCCCTGGGTATCGACGAAGAAAATGTTTCCGCCTGCAAGAAAGGATCCGGCACTTTTCTTCTGCCATTCATTTTGCAGGAAAGGGGCCCTGTAACTAAACTTTTTACTATTAAACAGGTACTCTCCGTTTAGCCCAATACTGATTGATTGAATATCAGGACGCTTGGGCAAGGTATCTATGGTTGGCCAGTCGGTATACCAGTCGTTGGGATCCGTCTGATGAAAACCTTTGTAATACTGAAGGTAAATATCCAGTGTAAGAGGCCGAAGATACATATGCGTTTGAAGATCAAGATATTCGGTTTCACCATACTTATGATCATCATTATTTATAAAAGGGAAGTTGAATCCTATATTCAAGCCCAGGATGCCATAATTGGCCCCTATGCCAAGAATAAGTGGCTCGTTGGGATGATAAAGAATTTCCTTTTTCAGCCTACTGTCGCGGAGGGTAATGTTAGCTGTCTTAACGGAGGCATACATCCGTGTGGTCAGATGATCAAGATAGGACTCAACATAATTTGAGTCGTTTTCACCTGCCAATTTCCCCAAAATACCCTGTGAATGGGATGGTCGACAAAGGAATATAAAAACAACAAAAAAAAATAGAAGCCTGCTTTTTTGTATCATCCTGAAAGGGGCAATGGAACTAGCGCTTTTTTATTTCCTATTCCAGGGTGCCATAAGCACTATCATTCCTGAATAAGAGGTTATAATGATCAGGGTAAATATTCTTTTCATATCATAATATATAATTAATTCTCAATAATTCTCACAGAAACGGGACCCTTTCCAATCCTAACACAAATGTATGAAAATATTGAAAAGCAATTTATGAACTACTTATTAGCTATTTTTGTTGATTCAGAAAAATCAAATGAAACGCTTATTCATCATTCCATTCTTCGTACTTGTCTTGTCATACACAGGCATGGCACAATATGGCTCCTTTGGAGTAACCGATGCCCGAAGCCTTGGAATGGGCAATACCTATAATGCCACTACTTTCGATCTTTATGCGATTGGGAAAAACCCTGCTTTACTTTCCAATAAGGGTGGAGAACATAAAGTATCACTAATCTTTCCGAACCTTACAGCCCAACAATACGGAGTTGGAAAAGCAATCAGCACCTTTGATTACTATACAACCAACAAGCTTCGAAGCGATGGTTTGATTACCCTGGATAAAGAAAAATTTCAATTAGCGATCGACAATAACGGGATCATATTTATGGATATGCTCCTTGGTTTTTTTTCGGCAGCTTATCATCCAAATGAAAAGATTGGCAGTTTTGCTTTTAGCATGTCGGATTATATAACAGGATACATGGATATCCCGGATATTATCCTGGATGTTAATTACGGAACGGATATCCCTGATGGAAATTTTTCGCTGGATCAATTTTCTTTTAAGGCATGGTGGATCAGAACATATGCCATTTCATACAGCAGGTATTTATACAAGGATCAAAGCCTTCACAGAAACAATCCCGGCCTGATCCAAAGCATTTCCGGAGGAATTACAGCAAAATATGTTCAAACTTATGCGTATACAGATATAGGATTATCAGCCCAGGCAAATTATTCTACAGCAACACAAACCTTAAGCGGAAGTTATCAGGCCAATGCCATATATTCATTTTCAGAAGATCTTGCAATTGCAAATTCATTTGATCAGGGTACAAATAATGCACCTCCGGGATTTATGAAATTGAAGCCGGCAGGAAAAGGCTTTGGCATTGACCTTGGTGCAAGCGCTGAACTACGTAAAGGTTGGATCATTGGCCTGGCAGTAACCGATCTGGGAAGTATAAACTGGACCGGTTCTGCAAAATCATCTGAATTTGATGGTTACATTGACATTTCCGGTGTAATAGACTATGAAACCATTGATTCACTATCACACGAAATCAATTTGGTAAAGGAACAGAGTGAAAACTTTAAAACCCCCATGCCCACTGCCGTAAGATTGGGTGTAGCGCTAAAATTTGAGGAAATGTTTAAGCGTTTTCCGGGAGAACTTTTGGTGGGCTTAGACTATAACCAGGGACTGAACGATCAACCCTCTAACTTCAAGGCGGCCCGATTTTCACTTGGGCTTCAGTATCGATACAAACCCAAATGGCCCATCCTGATAGCGGGATATACTTACGATATGCTGAATATGGGTAGAGCTGCAATCGGCCTGGGATATGAAACCTGGTTTGTAGATGTTTATGTAAGTACCATCGATCTCTTTTCAATTGTTAGCGGGGGCCCGAGATTCTCAGCTTCGCTGGTAGCACGCTGGAAACTTTTTTCGGGATATATGAAAAACAAAAAACCGGCCTGTTACTAAAAACCTCTTTCATTTATTATTTCGAATACAATCCGGTAAATTGCTCAGGTGTATTCATCCAATATAAAATTCATAAATTCAACGAATCGTCCTGAACAGAAATTGAAGGGCCCAAAACTTAAATTTTTGCGTTTGCTAAAGAAATCATCTATTTTTGATGAACTTGCATTAAAGCCCTATATATGGCATCCTATAAAGAAATGAACGATTATCTATACAAAAACAGATACAGTTATCTGTTTATCGCAACCATTCTACAGATATTTCTTATCTCTTTTTTCCCCTCTACAGATAATATGCTGATCAACGAGCTTACATTCTCATTTTTTATGCTGGCAAGCATCAACCTGATCAGACACAGTAAACGAATTTTATTTTTAATGATTTTTTTCGCTTCGGTTAGTCTTTTTTTGGTCTGGATACCTGATGAATCGGACCTGGGACAAACATTTCTGCCCTACGAAAAACTAACAGTAATGCTCTTTATCTCTGTCATCGTTTACCAGATATTTCATCAAATTCTAAAGAGCAAGAGGGTCGGCGCCGATGTGATCTTTGGCGCTCTAACCATATATCTGTTTTTGGGAATGCTTGCAGGGGAATCCAATCAGCTGATTTATATCTTTGACAATCAGTCTTTTTACGGTTCTTTAGAGGGTATGGATATCTCTGCGCTCCGGTATTACAGTTTTGTTACCATGACCACCCTGGGCTATGGAGACATTGCCCCCGTTACACAGATAGCCAGGGCCGTTGCTGTATTTTACAGTCTGGCCGGACAACTGTACCTGGCAGTAATCGTGGCACTTATTGTTGGGAAATATGTAGCTAATTCAGCCGGTCCTGAAACTGAACAAAAACAATAAGATGACTGCTCTATTTGTCATCTCCTTTTATAAGTTTGCATAGCTGCAAGGACTTTCATATCTTTGCTGCTCAATCATTTAATCCATATTAATACAGCATGATGAAAAATATTAAGCCTACACTTATCCTCGCAGTTACGATTGTTTTGATAGTTGTTTCTTCTTGTAAGAAAGGCAGTGATGAAAGTCCTATAAACTTGTTTTCCGTGAATGATGATATCGAGTTCGGTAAATCCGTTGAAGCTGAGATCGCAGCTAACCCACAGGAATTTCCCGTTCTTGATCCCGCCTCTTATCCGGAAGCATATCAGCACATCAACCGTATCCGTGATTCAGTACTGGCTACCGGCTTGCTGTATTATGAAGACGAATTTGAATGGAAGGTAAAGATCATCAGGAACGATACCATGCTGAATGCCTTTGCCACACCCGGAGGGTATATGTATTTTTACACAGGCATTATAAAATACCTGGACAATGAGGCCCAATTTGCCGGCGTCATGGCACATGAGATGTCCCATGCCGATCTCCGTCACAGCACCAGCATGCTCACCACAACCTATGGGGTGCAAATATTGTTTTCCATTGTCCTGGGCCAGGCAAACAGCCAATTGGCTGATATCGTAGCCGATCTTGCTTATGGCCTTGGCGAACTGGCATATAGCCGTACTATGGAATACAAAGCTGACGAAAAGGCAGTGGAGTATCTATATCAAACCTCATATGATGCCAGGGGTATAGCCGGATTCTTTATTAAATTAGGCGACGCCCCAAGTCCACCACAATTTCTCAGCACCCACCCCTCTCCGGAAAACCGCATTGAAAAGATCAACGAAAAATGGGCAGAACTTGGCGGGAAGGAAGGCAATGATTATGTAGATAGCTATAATGCTTTTAAAGCAAGTTTGCCTTAAAAAGAGCTTTATTACCCCGGGTAGCGGATACCTGAAATTCCAGAAATTTAATTTCACCTGAACATGCAATCCGGTATTTGTAACATCAAAACCGGTAGGATTTAATCTATTTTCTTAAGCTTAAAAAACCAATTGGCTACCTAATGCCAACAGCTTGCTTTTTGAACAATTTTAGAAGGCAATCCCGATGATGATGCGATGATATTTTCTATGTTCGAACATAACGACATTTATTACCCTTTGGGGAATAGAAAAAAATCAACAAGGAAGCTGGATTCATAGTGGAATCGTCGAAGAAGAAAACAACATATCTTGCCTTATCCTGAGTTTTTTAAGAATTTTAGGTTATTTTTATTAAAAAATGAACGCATGAGCACAGATAATGACAACTATAAAATCCTCGCCGCAGCAGTTGTTGGCGCCATAGGCGGATTGCTCCTGGGCGAATATCTTCGTGGAAAAGACGAGAACCACCGGCCGCTTTCCAAACACCTGGCAAGCCTGAGTGAAATCCTCGAACAACTTGAAGGCATAGACACGAAAGAAGTAAAAGACCTGAAAGACAGGATCCACAATATCATCAAAACAATTGAAGAAAATTATGGCATCACTAAAGGATAATATTGATCATATAGCAGATGACACCCGTGAGATAATCATGAATTATCTGAAGTTGTTTTCAATCAGGCAAACAGAAAAGCTGGCCCGTTTCTTTGGGCTGCTTTCCACAATATTTATCATATCCATCATCCTTTTGATCGTGGTTATTTTCTTTTCATTTGCACTGGCAGGGGTTCTCAACAGTTTATTGAACACTTTAATTTGGGGTTATATGATCGTATCAGGCATTTATGTCCTGGTTATTTTGATCATTCTAATGAACATGAGAAAAACCCAAAAACCTTTACTATCAAATGCCATTGCCAAATCCCTGGCTACCGTTTTTGATATAGAGGCTAACCACCCTCTGGATCTTGATGGCCTCGCACTTGAAAAAGAACTTGCAAAGGAAAAGATCAATTCAAATAAAGATACGATTGACACAAGTCTTCAATTACTCCGATATTCATTAATGGAATCTCTTTTTAAGGAGTTCTTCGGTTTATTTACATCAAAGAAGAAAAAAGAAAACTCCGAAGAAGAAGGATCAGATCAACCCATTGATGTAAAAAAGAAAAAAGATAAAAAATAAAGTAAAATACTAATCTAAGTTTAAAAAGATGGAAAATGAGTCATTATTACCACAACCTAAAGGATCCTCAATTTTCTTTGCACTGTCTTCATTAACACTGATTATTTTAGGTTTAATATATTTTAGCGGCATCCTGAAACCATTGGTGATCGCATTCCTAATCTGGTTTATTATCAGTCAGCTGACATCAGCCTTAAAAAAAATTAAGATCAAAGGGCAAGTTTTACCTTCTTTTATCAGGAGTATATTGGCCTTTGCAATCATTTTCCTTGTATTGTACCTTGTTGCGGAATTGTTGATCGTCAACATTGAAGGAATTGTAGCATCGATGCCGGAATACATCACAAACCTCGATCTGCAATTTAAAAATGCAAGCTCCCTGATCCGCAATCCTAATTATACTGAATATTTGCAGGAGTGGATCCACAAGCTTGACCTGTCGTCAATGGCAACATCCGCTTTAAGTTCTATTTCCAGCGGGGTTGCCAGTTCTGCGGTCGTGATCGTTTATGTGATCTTTTTCCTGATGGAAGAATCAAAAACCAAAGTTAAAGTTAGTAAGCTCTTTCCCACGCATGGAAAAAAATTCAACAAGTTCAAAAGAAACCTACAAGGCGTCAATGACTCAATCCGCTATTATATCTCATCCATGGTTGGAATTAGCCTGCTGACTGCCGGAGTGAGTTATGTGATCCTTTGGATCATGGGTGTTGAATATGCATTCCTGTGGGCTTTCCTGGTTTTTATTTTAAATTTTGTCCCATACCTTGGCCCACTTATTTCTTCTCTTTTACCCGCAATTTTCGCAGTAGTCACTACAGGCCACTTAATGCAATTTGTATATGTTTTTGCACTAATGGAAGGTGTTCAGATCCTGATAGGAAGTTTTATCCAGCCAATGGTTCAGGGCAAAGGGACCAACCTCGGGCCCATCACTGTTATTGTTTCCCTGGCAATCTGGGGGATGCTTTGGGGTATTGTAGGCATGATCCTGGCTGTGCCCATTACAGCTGTTTTGGTTATATCATGCAGCCAGATTCCATCCATGAGATATCTGGCAATATTACTGTCGGATAAAGGGGATATCCCGGATCTGGAGGATTAATGGTCGGCAAAGTATCGACCTATCGCAATAGTGCTGTTTTTTATAGCACTGTCCATCTGTTTTAATTTTACAATGCATTTATTAATAATTCATTATGTCTAAAAACCTCCTCTCAAAACCGCTGATCATCCTTCTCTGCCTGTTGAGTCTGTCAAGCATTTCCAAATCGCAGATCCTGATCACTATTTTACTCGGCGACAAACTCAATACAGGAGCCATAGAATTTGGACTAACAGGTGGTTATAACCGAAATCATATATTTGGGAATCAGGACACCAAGGGTGCCAATAATTTTAATCTGGGTTTTTATTTTGATATCCTGTTAAAAAAAGAAACCGCATGGTATATATATACAGGAGTATTGGTAAAATCTACAATGGGAGCAACACTTCCTGTTTATTATTTGAACGATCAAGATCTTGATTCTGTCTTTTTAGGTGGAAGCGTAGATCGTAGGATCAACTATTTCAATGTACCGGCAACCATAAAATATCGATTCAAAAACAATCTTTTTCTATTGGGAGGCTTTCAATTCGGACTAAGGCATAAGGCCTCGGATATATTTTCCAACTCCTACAATTCCAAAGATGATGTTAATTATAAACAGTTAACCAAGGATATGTATAAGAGGCTTGATGCCGGGCTCACGGCTGGAATAGGTTATAAATTCAAGTATGGAGCAATGATGAATATGGGTTTGCGATATTATTATGGCCTGGTGGATGTTTATAAAAAAGGCCCTGAATATGGAACAAACTCCTCTCTCTATTTTTTTGCAGAAATTCCTATTGGAGCTGACCGCAAAAAAAGACCTGCAAGTGACGTAAAAGTGAAAGAGAAGAAGGAGAAAAAAAATAAAAAGTAAACAAAAAAGACATTTCCTGAAAGACATGCCTCCTTTAAGCCTTGCAATGCATTTTTATGATTTGTCAGGAATATTGAGAAAGATCAATGAGTATTATCTAACAATAGTGATTTAATATTAAGCTTTCCTAACATTTAAGGCAAAACTTTAACCGAGCCTTAACTTCTTTTAACTTTCATTTAACCATAAAGGGCCAATTCAAAGCATACCTTTATTGCATTAAACGCAAGGATATGCAATTTATCAAACTCATCGTTTTCGCTATTATTTTTGAATACCTGTGTTGTTTGGGAATCATTGAAAGGGAAAAACCCAAAATTACAATTGATTCCAATGCTACTCACAAGCTGGAGGTGGTAAAAATCCATGATACAGACATACCGAACCCAAAACCGGCTGCTTCAACATTCCAAATAAGTATTCAATAAAATATTTACGGGATTCTCAAAATAAAGAAAATTCTTTTAACCCTCTGTCAGTCATTCAACTGACATCTCCCCTGAAATTCAGGGGAGAATATAAGGAACCCTCATGGCAAGCCACGAGCTAATAATTGATTAAAATGGAGAGCATTCGATCTGCCGTCCCATTTTATCCATCCTGCTATGACGGTATCCGCCACTATTGCTGAACAAGGCCATGTCATCAAGCTCAAAGATCAACGTAAGCTCATGAGATCCACCGGTGGCCTTTGTCAGGTCGGTAAGCTGAATATCATAACTATATACAAGTTTCATTCTGGTAGCATCGCCAAAATTGGCATTGATTCCGAGCAAAACAATGATGGCATCATTGTTTAGGAACTGGAATTCACTGTTTCTGTACCAGGCACCCACATACAATGGATGCTTATACACGTTGATACCAACCGACCATGAATCCATTCCCCCCTGGTTCATATAGATGATGGCAGGATTGTACTTAAATCCCCTGTCACTACTCATAGATTTACCATCAGATTGTATTTGAAAGTCAATGGTACCCACAAATTTAATGGGAAGTTTCGATTCAAGGTTAACGAATGATTCATTGGGTTCGAAGAGGTGTAAAACAGCAAAACCAAAGGTTCCTATCACTTCAGATTCTTCACCGGCATCTTGTTTAAAACGAAATACACCCCCTATGCCAAAATCAGGAAAGCTTACTTTATTATTGCTCGGAGGGGCAAAATCAGATGAATAGATATTTCCATAATTTTCATCAAGCTGATCGCTAAAGACCAGACGTGACCAGTCGATGTATTTTTGCACGAAGCTTGCAGAGATACCCAATTGCGATATCACATTGTCCATAATCGGGATCCTTACGGCCAGGTTTAACCCAAATGAATTCCGTTTGATCAGGCCACCGCCTTCATTTGAAGAATCAAACATAAGGCCAAGTCCACCTGAACCGGGAATACCTCGTGCGGCAACATCCAGGTTAAAGTTCATTGCCTTAAAATCCTCAGGCATTTTAACCCATTGCCGCCTGTATGCAAACTTTGCACGCATACCCTGTTCCAGGCCTGTATAAGCCGGATTATAGTATATCGGCAGGTTTGTAAACTGCGAATACTGCTGATCCTGGCCCTTGGCTACAGGAAAAACGAACAGCCATACCATCATCGACAGTATCACGATCTTCAGGTTTCTGCCGGCCGGCAGCTCCCTCATCCACAAATACATTTTAGTTGCTTTCATAGCGATCTATTTTCTGGTCTTATTTATCTTACTAATGTTACTGTACCACTTGTAGTACCTGAACTACCCTTATTACTTCCAACATCACTGCCTTCCCAGAAGGTTCCGTCTTTAAACATTCCTCTTGCCATCCAGATATATACATCAGTAGGAAGGAGGGTTCCGTTAAATGTGCCATCCCATGATTCAACCGGGCGGCCTTGAGAATCAAGTTTACTGCTTTCCCATAGCATATTCCCCCAGGTGTCAAATACTGCGATATAATATTCCTGAAGATTCTTTCCTTTTGGTTTAAAGACCTTTACTTCCAGGTCACGACCTGTTGGTGACAATGCACTTGGGATAAAGAGGGTTTTAAACATAAATTCATAGTCAATAAATGCGGTATCCGGACAACCAAACTCGTTCCAGACTACCAGGCTGACGAGGTATTCGCCATCCTCTTCATAAATGTGACTTACAGGAGGATAATTATCCCAAAGTTCATACCCGTCGCCAAAGTCCCAGAGATATTCTTCAGCATCCTCAGAGAAGTCGTCAAGCAAAATGGATCCCTGCATATTATCATAATTATTTGTGATCTCAAATGCTGCTCTTGGCACCCTGTTCACCGTCACATCATAGGAGGCAGTATCCACGCATCCATTTTCGTTGACCACGATAAGATTTACCGTATTTGATCCCTGATGATCATAGGAATATTCAGGGTTTTGCAAATTCGATGTATCACCGCTGTGGAATGGATCATTGAAATTCCAGCTCCATGAGACCACGTCTGCATCAAAGCCATCCGATCTGTCGGTGAAATAGATCGGATCCTTTTCGCATGCCAATGAATGCTCAAAATCAGCAGTTGGAAGATGATTTACAATTACCTGCCGGGTGATTGAATCCATACAACCATACTGATTCACTGTTTTAAGATTCACATCATAGATACCTCCATACGGATAATTAAACACAGGGTTTTTATATGCTGATGTATCTTCCTGCAATCCGGTTCCAAAAGACCAGTGCCAGGAAGAAATATAGTACCCGGGGTGCGGCGTTGAGTCGTAGAAGAAGGATGTATTGCCCAGGCATACGGGTTCGCAGAAGAATTCCGGTTCAGGTGTAGGCCTGATTATCACAGTTTGTGTGAATGTATCAGAAACGACAACCGTATTAAACAAAGCACTTACCACCAGCGACACCTCATATTCACCTTCCGTTCTATAAAAATGAGAGAGAACCTCTGATTTCGTATTATAGATGGTATCATTTCCATCTCCAAAATTCCAATGCCACTGCTCAATGAGAAAATCAACAGTGGAGCTGTCGGCGAAGTAAATATCATTGCGCTCGCAAGCAGGGCTGTTGATCACGAAAAAGTCGGAACTGATGCATGGACCACGTTCTACCTGCATGGAATCTGTATTTACACATCCATTGGCATTTGTAACTCGTAATGTCACCATATAAGTGCCTTCCTCCTCGTAAAAATGAGATGTATTTCCCGGAGGGATCATGATCATCTCAGGTGTTGATCCGTCGCCATAATCCCATAGCCAGCGAATCGGATCTGCTCCATTACCAATTGATTGATCGGTAAAGTAAAGCGTACTGTCGCACTGGTAGGTTTCATATTCAAATAGTGGAGTAGGAAGTTCAAACACCTGTATTTGTTTGTATTCAGTACGATCACATCCATTCATATCGATGGCTGTAAGGCTGACCGTATAATAACCCGGGCTCATATAGGTGTGTTCCGGCTGTGCCAGCGTAGAGCTGTTGTTAGGCCCAGAAGCAGGTTCGCCAAAATCCCAATCATAAGAGAATATTGTATTCCCGACCGGCTGCAATACCGTTGCACTGAAGCCCATGGGTTCGTTGTGGCAGGTGGGTATATTATTTATTTCAAACTCAAATCCCGGAGGCACATATACCGGCCTGGTTTTCTCGTCACTGCAGCCATTGGCATCCGTTACGACCAGGGTCACCATATAGGTTGTATCTGTATTCACAAATACATGGTGCGGATCGGGAATGTACGCATAGGATCCGGGCTCGAAATAATATTCCCATTCAATGATCACTGATTGTGTGGTAAAGGAAGAATCGCTAAAATAAACCAGTCCGGGATCACAGGCTTGGGGATTGAACGTAAAGTTTGCGGCCGGACTGCTCGACACCGATACCGGTAACATGATGGAGTCGCGGCAACCATAGTTGGTAGTAATGATAAGCTGTACATCATACATGCTTTGTCCACTGAAAACATGGATCGGATGTTGCAGGCTTGAAGTATTGTTTACACCTGAAGCAGGATCGCCGAAATTCCATTCCCAGCCTATGATCAAATCACCATTGATTGTATACGATATGTCCATAAAATAGGTAGTATCGTTGGCACAAGCTGCCTCATAATCAAAAATTGCAATCGGATTGGATCTGACTTCCACGTCGTGAATGGCTGCATTGGAACATCCCGAAGTATCCGTAATTATAAGTGTAACTGTATAAAACCCTGCATTGTCGTACATATGCTCAGGATTCATCAGATTGGAGTGTAGGCTTCCATCGCCAAAATCCCAGTCGTAAAGAATGATGGCTGCAGTATCCGTAACAGAAAGGTCAAGGAAAAACTGTGTAAAGAGATTCTGACATGTATCCTGTGAATAAAAATCGACAGGAGCACCATCACTAACATTGACCTGCTGAATAATTGAATCCAAACACCCGCTTACATTCTCTATTGTAAGGCTTACATTATACATCCCGGGATTGGTATATAAATGCAGCGGATTCTGTAATGTTGAAGTATTGTTTACACCTGATGCCGGATCACCAAAGTCCCAATTCCAGGAAACAATGGTAAGGCCGCCACCGGGGCTTGAATTATCGTAAAACTGGGTCGGAGAACCATCACAGGCACCTTCATAATTAAACAATGAAATCGGAGCAGGATCAATTACAACCAATTCTGTCCCTGTGTCAACACAGGAATCTGCACTGACCACATCAAGTCTAACCAGAAAAGATCCATCAAAACCATAGCTGTGCGAAACATCCGGATCGTCAGGAAAATAGATTGTGGTATCTGTCCCATCGCCAAAATCCCAGTGCCATTCAACTATATAACTGCTTGGCACAGATGAAAGGTCGTCAAAGAAAACAGGATTCCCCTGGCAGGTGATCTCCGATACATCGAAAAAAGAAAGGGGTTTGGCATTGACAAAGATCTCTTCCGTATGGCTATTGGTACATACTCCGGTATCCAGGACCATAAGTGTTACGTCATAATATCCGCTATTCTCGTAAAGATGCGCCGGATTTGATTCTGTTGAATATTGTCCATCACCAAAATCCCATAGCCAGTTATCAATAGTGGCAGGGTTCATGGCCGGATCGGGAGTAAAATAAGTAAGGGTATCTTCACATGGATTATCCCATATGAATGCCACATCAGGAGATTCGTTCACATTAACTGCTTTAATGATGGTATCCCTGCAATCGTTGAAATTGGTCACGATGAGCCTGACATAGAAAATACCTCCTTCACTGAAAATATGCAAAGGATTTTGCAGGAGTGATGTGTTATTGATCCCCGATAATGGATCATCAAACTCCCATTCCCATGTAATGATGTTTCCCTGCCCATTGGCAAAGGAGTTATCGGTGAATTGAACCTCTTCGTCCTGACATGGATTCGCCGACCAATGGAAGTTGGCAATCGGTTTCCCATCCACAGTAACATTGCGTGTATAGGAATGTGTACATCCCTGGGAATTGATCACGCTGAGTGTTGCGCCATAGGTGCCTGGATTGGCATAAATGTGATAGACGTTTGGATCATCCGGAAAATGAATGCTGTCCAGAACTGTGCCATCGTCGAAATCCCATACCCATGTTTGAATATACCCCCAGGTTGTGGAGGAGAGATCGTCAAAGAAAACGCTGTCGCCGCTGCATGTAGGTTCCGAAATGTCGAAAAAAGCAATCGGAGGATCATCCACATTAATTTCTTTTGTAATCGTATTCTGACAGAGGGTGGTATCTGTAATTGTCAGGCTCACGAAATAGCTTCCTGAACCGCTAAAAAGGTGAACAGGGTCCTGGAGGTTCGAAAAACCGCCATCACCAAAATCCCAGAGGAAAGATACCACGGCAGAAAGGTCCACAACTGTTCCATCTGTATAAAACTGGGTTAGTTGTCCCTCGCATGCGGGATCATAATAATAATCCACAGCAGGAGCTGCATGAACATCTACTATTTTTATGATGGTGTCTGTACAGGTGTTTCCATTCCATACGATCAGGGAAACATTGTACATCCCCGGCCCACTGAAGAGGTGTCCGGGGTTCTGGAGTGTGGAATTATTGGCAGCACCGGATAGAGGATCATTGAAATCCCACCACCAGCTTATGATGGCTGTACCGCCATTCAATGTAGTGGCATCGGTAAATTGGGTAAGCATGTCTTCACAATTCCCAACGAAAGTGAAATTTGCTGCAGGCTTTGGTACGATATTCAATTGTTTTGTAATAGAGGCCTCGCAGCCTGTAGAACTGCTTACAGTCAGTGTAACAAACTTTGGGCCCGGGGCTGAATATATATGTACAGTATTGGGGTTTGAGGGTGCATATATTGTATCATAAACTCCATCACCATAATTCCATACCCACATATCAATGGGCTCTCCCACCGGGAGTGAAAGATCCACAAAAAGAACAGGATCGCCTATGCAATGCTGGTTCACAAATGAGAAGTTGGCAATTGGCAGTGGCTCAACCCAGATTTCCTGAATTGAAGTATGCTCACAGCCATTGATGTCTGTCACTGTCAGGCTTACAAAATAGGAACCTTCAGCCGTGAAAGCATGCGAAGGATGCTGCAGAAAGGAAAAATTATTTCCACCTGATGCAGGATCGCCAAAGTCCCAGTCCCAGCTAAGCAATTGTGCTGCAGGGCTTGACCAATCAGTGAATGTAGTTGCATCACCGGTACAAACGGTATCAGCACTAAACAATGCTACGGGATTTATATTCACCGTAACAGAATCAGCATACGTATCTCCGCAACCATTTTGATCTATTACCGAAAGCATTACATAATAAGTCCCGGCTGCGGTATACAGGTGCACAGGGTTCTGGCTTGTACTCGAATTGCCGTCACCAAAGTCCCAGGCCCAGCTTACAATAGGATCGGGATTGGGAATCGATTGGTCAATAAATACCGTGGGTGCGCCTTCGCATGCTGTGTTTGCCGAAAAATCTGCAATCGGAGGCATGTAAACACTTACCACTTTTGACACAGATGAATAGCAGTCATTTGTATCCGTTACAGTAAGGCTAACATTATAATTTCCTGGAAGGATAAAATAGTTGGACGGGAACTGGGCTGTGGAAGTATTCCCATTGCCAAAATCCCACAACCAGGAATTCAATTGTCCGGGCCCCGGAAGGGAAGAAAGATCATTAAAATAGCTTGTATCACCCCAACATGTTGCGCTAAAATCAAAATCAGCCACCGGCGGGAAAAATACGCTCACCATCTGCATGGTTGTTGACAAGCAACCCGACTGGGTTGTAACATCCAGGCTTACAAACATAAGCCCTCCTCCTGCATAGCTATGCAGGGGGTTTTGTGAAGTGGAGTTATTGCCATCTCCAAAGTCCCAGAACCATGAAATAACAGGATCGCCCGGACTTGTTGAAATATCCGTGAATTGCATTGGTAGGTTTGCACAGGCAGTATCCCAGATGAAATCAGCTATGGGGAGGGCGCCGGCAGAGATATCCTGGAAGACAGAATCATAACATCCGGAAGTGTCGTAAGCATACAGATATACGGTATATATGCCAGCAGAAGGGAAAATATGCACAGGGTCAGTGGCTGTACTTGTATTTCCATCACCGAAATCCCATAAATAGGATGCTAATTGCCCCGTAGGGGCAGTCGATGTATTTGTAAAACTAACTTCAAAATCTGCCATACATGTATTGGCAGAATTGTATGCCGGAATTGCCGGACACTGACCATTTGATTGTCCCGATATGAATACCAGGAATATGGCCGGCAATAGATGGATTAGCAATTGAGTGTACCTTTTTGCCATTGAAGATCTGGTTTTATTTATTAACGCCTTAAATGTCAGTTACAACAAATATGTTTCTGTATACGAAAAATTACCGGTCAAGTTTCCGTAATAACTGCTGTAATCCAGATTTGGGTGGTCGAAAATCGAATTTAAAAGGATGGGTTCAGAAATGAAATTTAGGTTAAAAGCTGTCTGAAACAAACAAAAGGCCCTAAATTTTTAATGCATTTTCATAATATATACTTTTTCTAAATAAGCCGGACATGCCTGACTCCCTAGCAAAAGCGTGTATTTGCCTAGGTATCAACAAATAACTGGACAGTATTTATATGCATAACTCTATGATATGTTCGGTGCTTCAAAAAAAACAGGGGTTGGCATTATTTTCAAGGCCATGAAAAAATTTCAGAAAAAAGCGCAAAACAATTGGGGAATAGAACATTAGCTAAAAGTATTTTCACTTATTCGGCATTTATGTAAATCACTTAACGGGACTACGGGAAAAAGCCGGGCTAAACAAGCAATTTGTTTTTTTTATAAAATTTCACAGCCCCATATTTGTATCCTTCATACCTGAATATATATTCGCTCTGAATATCGAAGGTTGAATTCGGCATTTTACAAATTGCGAATGCCGGAGTAGAAAAAACACAGAAAAGGAAGAATGAAGAAGATGCGGCTGCTTCCATTATTTAGTCATAACGAGCGGAAGTCGACGGGCTTAAAACGTAACACTCACTGTGTCGCTGAAGCGTAGCGAAGGTTGAAAACCCAATAAATTAGCCTATTTTTGCAGGCCAATTCATATAAGGAACATAATGGAAATAAGAAATATAGCAATTATTGCGCATGTTGACCACGGCAAAACAACCATGGTTGACAGGATATTGCATCAGGTTAAATTATTCAGGGACAATCAGGAAATACAGGAGTTGATCCTGGATTCGAACGACCTTGAAAGGGAAAGAGGCATTACCATTTTATCAAAGAATGTATCTGTTCGCTATAAAGACACAAAAATCAACATTATCGATACTCCGGGTCACTCCGATTTTGGGGGTGAAGTGGAGCGTGTGCTGAATATGGCCGACGGCGTTCTTTTGCTTGTGGATGCCTTTGAAGGCCCCATGCCACAAACACGTTTCGTACTACAAAAAGCACTTGAGCTTGGTTTGAAGCCCATCGTGGTCATAAATAAAGTTGATAAGCCAAATTGCAAACCAGAAGAAGTAAATGAAGCCGTTTTTGAGCTGATGTTCTCCCTGGAAGGGACCGATGCACAGCTGAGTTTCCCCACAGTGTATGGTTCATCCAAGCAGGGCTGGATGGGTCCTGACTGGCAAAATCCCACACAGGATGTAACCTATCTGCTCGACACCATCATTGACTATATTGATCCTCCTAAAAAAATTCCAGGAACACTTCAATTGCAAATCAGCTCACTTGATTACTCATCTTACACGGGCCGGATCGCTGTTGGCAGGGTACATCGCGGCAGCATCAAAATGGGTGACAAGGTATCCATTGTACAACGAAATGGCCTCATCAATACCTCTGTTGTGAAGGAACTTTACCTTTTCGAAGGTCTTGGAAAAGAAAAAACAAAGGAAGAAATAAAATCAGGAGAGATCGTGGCTATCACCGGCCTGGAAAATTTTGATATTGGTGACACAGTTGCTGATTTTGAAACACCCGAAGCCCTGATCCCGATTGCTGTAGATGAACCTACAATGAGCATGCTCTTTACCATTAACAACTCACCGTTTTTTGGAAAGGAAGGAAAGTATGTTACCTCCAGGCATCTTCGCGACAGGCTATTTAAAGAAACAGAGAAAAACCTGGCATTGAGAGTAGAAGATACAGACTCTCCCGACAGACTTCATGTATACGGCAGAGGTATTCTTCATTTATCCATCCTCGTAGAAACGATGAGAAGGGAAGGCTATGAGCTTCAGTTGGGACAGCCCAAGGTTGTGATCAAGGAAATTGACGGCTTCAAGAATGAGCCGATTGAGCTTTTATATGTAAATGTTTCAGAAGAATTTTCAGGCAAGGTGATTGAGATCGTTACAAAGCGCAAAGGCGACATCCTGAACATTGAGAAAAAGAATGACCGCATTAACCTCGAATTCAAGATCTCCGCAAGAGGGCTTATCGGTCTGACCAATCCCATTCTTACCGCCACCGAAGGTGAAGCTGTGGTTTCGCATCGGTTTAAAGGCTACGAACCCTGGAAGGGAACGATTCAGGCCAAAAGAAACGGAGCTCTGATCGCCCTGGAAACAGGAACATCCATTGCATATTCATTGGATAAATTACAAGACAGGGGCAAGTTTTTCATCAACCCCAATGAGGATATCTATGCCGGCCAGGTGATTGGTGAAAGTACGCGTTATGACGACCTGGTGATCAATGTGATCAAAACCAAGAAGCTGTCGAATATGCGCGCTTCCGGATCGGATGAAAAGATGTCGATTGCACCGGCCATCAAGTTTTCGCTTGAAGAGGCCATGGAGTACATCGGAGAGGATGAATATGTTGAAGTCACCCCAAAATCCATCCGCATCAGGAAGATCCTTTTAAATGAGCTTGACCGGAAGCGGAAGAAGAAGACGGAAGGGTAGAGATTTGAGGGTTCCACCTTCGTTAAAACTACGGTGGACGCTGTGAGGGTTGAGTTTTACTCTTTTCTGATATCTTTATTCTGCATTATCAGTCCTACTAATAACTAATCACAGGATTTCATCATTCAAAAAAGTTTTGGATGTTGGATTATTATCAATATTTGTAATCAGCTTGATGCTTTCATTGAAAGAATAAAGAAAGATACTAGAAGGTGATATTAGAATGAAATAGAAGACTGAAGATCGCAGGACGGAAGATTGCAGAAGTATTTTGTAAATAAACTTCTTCTATCTTCTAACACAAACGCCCGCGCAAAGCGCGGGCGTTTGTTGTACCCGGAGCCGGGGTCGAACCGGCACTTCCAAAGGAAACTGGTTTTTGAGACCAGCGCGTCTACCAATTCCGCCATCCGGGCGAATTGAGTCGGCAAAGTTATGAATTAAGTTCTATCCTACCAAAACCCATATTCGGTTAAAAAAAAACAACTTAAATCGAAAGGAGTGCTGTCCGGGGAATCGTTTCTGAGATTCGCTTACCAGAAGTCAGTAGTCAGAAAAGTTTTGGGTTTTGAGTTTTGAGTTAATTATGAAGTATCCAGTATCCAGCATCCAGTCCCGATTCCCGGTCCCCGGGATCGAGGATCCTCGAAAAACAATGAAATCAAAGATTTCTGGTTTTTCGGGATATCTAGCATCCAGTATCAGTGTATCAGTGCTTCAGCACACCTTCGCCTGGGCTTCGGTGTGCGCGGTGTTCCAGTGTTTGCCCCGAGGACTCGGTGGTTAAATTGCCAGATGCTTATTTATCCGCATACAATTGCGTTCATTGCAGAGGCTATTACTATGGCCGAATTAAAAAATCCGGTAACCGGTAACCGGTAGCCGTTCTCCAGTATCTATTTCCTATTCCTCCGGCGTCAACTTAAGCAAAACCACTCCATGATGTGGTACGGAAGCACCAAAGTGATCATTAAAGGTGCCTATGTCTTTTTGCGTCCAGACATTGCGGATTTTGTGTGTTCCGCTAATGCCAATTTGTTTGGCACCCACGGTAACATCTAACTTCTGCTCATCATTATCCCAGTTAAATGCTTCCTGTGGTGTATCTTTTCCAATATTAAAAATCCCTACTGCCATGGAGCCGTCTTCAAGTTCTTTGGTCCACACCTGGTAGCGAACACCATCATACGCTTTCGTGGCCTGTTTTCCCAAAGCATCCTGGTTGATAGCAATCACTTCATTGTTCGTCAGCAGCCCCAGTGTAAAAGCATCCATTTGAGCAAGGTCACAGCCAAGCAAGAGTGGCGCTGAAAGCATGGCCCACAAGCTTATATGTGTATATTGTTCGTTAGGCGTGAGCTTTGAGCTGCGAAGGTCCGGGCCCCAGCCAAGCTTACCAACCACAAGCATATCAGGATCGTTCCAATGTCCGGGCCCTGCATACGGTGCCAGTTCATTCTGTTGAAAACCAATTCCTGCCATACTTCTCCAGCTATCGGTTATATCGCCTGTTGTTCTCCACAGGTTACCACCAACTTCTTCACCCCATTTCCATACATCTCCGCGTCCATACTGACAAATGCTGTAAACAATATCACGCTTTACCTGATTCAGTTGTTCGCGGAAATAAATGTAGGGTTTTTGAAGTTCAGGAAGGCTTTGATCTTTTGCAATATCCTCATAATAACACCAGTCGTATTTAACATAATCGATGCCCCAGGCAGCCCATGTGCGTGCATCCAGCAATTCATGTTCATAGCTACCAAGATATCCTCCACAAGTCATCGGCCCGGGAGAGGAATAAATGCCTATTTTTAATCCCATATTATGAATATCGGCAGCCAGTTGTTGCATGTCGGGGAACTTCTCATTTGAAAGGAGAAAACCTGCTTCATCTCTTTCAGAAGCTTCCCAACCATCATCAATATTGACATAGGTCCATCCATAATCAGCCAGGCCCATGGCGACCATGACCCTGGCAGCGATCTTCACTTTTTGCTGATCCACACTCAATCCCCAAACATTCCATGAATTCCATCCCATTGGCGGAGTCAGTGCCAGGCCCTGTCCTACTATAATCTTGAATTTCTTCTGATCTTTCCCATGCTTGTTTTCAGCTATCAGGGTAACCTCATAGGTTCCATTTTCCGGTGTCTTTCCCCTGATCAGCCCTGTTTCTTCAAAAATATTCAGGCCTTTGGGCAATCCTGTTGCCTTGAACTTCATCGGGCGTTCTCCTGTTGCCGGGATCCTGTACAAAAATTGATTCCCGGCATTCGCACCAAATACAGAGGGGCCGTTAATGCGTGGCTCCCTGGGAGCAGGGGGCGTTTGTACATATGGACGCGGGCTGTAGGGATGAACTGCCTCGGGCACTGAATCATGCCAGAGAATCCTTACATTGACCCAATCGGCATGATCATAATGTATACCATCATCTGCATCAGAAACATAAAGAGCAAGCTTTTTAATTCCTGCCAGACTAATATCAAATTCTTTGGCTTCATAGCCTTTTTTCATGCGCCCACTTTCCCATAGGATCTCTTGATCACCAAGGATGTAGAAAGCAACCGAAGCATTGTCTCCACTCTCATCATCCACACCACAAGCACCCTTAATGCGATCTCCAAAACCTTTCAGGTCGATCATCATTTTACTTATAGCATGGGTTCCAACACCTCTCTTATAGCTCTTTCCGGCAATAGAAAGCCGATTGCTATCACAACTATATCCTGCATGAGGTTTCGACCAATCCTGCTCCATCGTTGATAGGTCAGCAGCATCCAGCCAATAGGCAGTTTCTTTCTCAACACTGGGTATACCATCTCCACATGATGCAAGGATCAATGCCATAAAAATGTATAAAATGTTGTTTTTCATGATTGAAAATGTATGGTTAAAAGAAAGCGCAAGATAAGAAATTATGAAGATATAAGTGGGTTTGATCTTCTGCAAACCTGATGACTTCACGGCTTCGCCCCCAAAACTATATCCAGCATCCAGCATCCTTTTCCAGTACTCCAATGCTTCAGTGCTTCAGTGCTTGCCCCGAGGACTCGGTGGCTCCAGTGCTTTTTCATCCACCGAAGCTTTAGCGTAGGTGGGCAGTGCTTGCGCCGAGGAATAGTTGGTAATGTGGGACGAGGAACCAGAATACCAGAATACCAGAATACCAGTAGCCAGTGACCAGTATCCAGTATCCAGTCCCGATTCCCGGTCCCCGGGATCGAGGATCCTCGAAAAACAATGAAATCAAAGATTTCTGGTTTTTCGGGATATCCAGCATCCAGCTATTAATTAATATTGTATACCCCTTATTTTAAAAAATATTTCACTTTTTTCTTGACTTTAGCAATTGATTACCATACTTTTGTATAGTTCAATTTTTTTAAAGTATATAATTTTTAAACCTAACAGATTAATAAATTCAACTAATATTAAAAGACCATGGAAGGATATTCAAATATAAAATGGAGACCAAGATGGAAGGTGTGGTTGCCGGCTGTTCTTTTCTTTATTCCCTTAATTCTGGAAACCCAGTTGTTCGGGACCTATTTTACGCCTTATGTATATGGCATTTTTACATTAATAATTGGATTTATTTACTACTTCCGCTTCAAACTCTGGCAGGCACCGGTGATCATGGGAATGACGAGCATCGCCATTTGGGGATATTTCCTGGCGGCAAGGCCTGATGAAGTTATGGAAACGATCAAGCTGCTGAATATTGATCCGGGTACCGGACTCACCATATGGATAAAGACCTATATAACGATGCCGGTATGGTTGGGAATCCTTTTCATCAATTTCATTCTTACTTATACCCTTGGGCCTGTCCTGCTTAAAGCCTTGGATCTTGAAAGATCAGCCATTCGTCTTTTTAAACTGGCTGCCAGGCAGGTAACAAGTGAAACAAATGGTTTTACCGACCGGCCATTCAATGCCGGTAAACACAATACTGAGCGCAATCAAATTATTGGCCTGAGCTCATTTCTGGAAGGAAAGAAGATTTGTATTTCCGAGTTCTCAAATGAAGGCATCCGCTTCATTTTTTCAATGGGAATCAGTCCATTGAACCCTTCATACAGGGATAAACTTAGCTATGTTGCCTTTAGTGATAATGGAGACCTGAATATCTTCATTTCAGAAAATGATTATCGTCAATATAAAAAACAATATTCATTTGATCAATTATGTGAGATGATGGGCCATACCTTTTTAAGGTTTGCCGATCACTACATCAATAACAATGAACAACGTATAGTGACAGAATTAAAGTTTGTTTAACAAAAAATTCAACACATGAAACTTCGACCCGATTTTTCAATCAATGGCATAGGCCAGCCCATAATTTTGCTATTCATATTTGCCATATGCTGGGCTATATTCGGACCCTCCACAGCCATGTGGAGCTTTAGTGTTGGCTTTTTATTCTATGCCTTTCTCAGTCTTGCATACTTCCTTCGCACAGGCAATGTCTGGTTCATCGTAACCATGGTTTATCAGTCCACCATTGCATCCTTTGCTCTGTTGGCACCTAAATTAGGTCCATATGCCATCTCAAAAGAACAGTTTAAACCTTTGCTGTTGATCGTTATTTTAGAATTGGCAGTTTTGATCTACATTATGGCTACAAAGAAGCTCAAATGGCGTGGATTTGAAGTGCTTGAACTTGCCGCAAAAAAGGTGGAAGATGTAAGCAATGGATTTACCGACAGGCCCCGTCCGCTCGGAAAGATAAATGGCAGCAAATATGAAATTGAAGCCTTTGCCCGTTTTTTAAAGAGCCATTTAATAGCCTTCCCTGTTTCTGATGAAAACAAAACGGTGATCATGCCTATTATGATGGGAGAGGAATACATCATTCCGCTTGGGATTTCAAATGACTATTCCCGAAAAACACGTATTGAGATCACGCATAAAGGCAATGTTACTGCGCTTATTTCAAAAAATGATTACCTGAAATATGAGGAGGCCCTGGCATTTGATCAGCTTGTTGAATCCCTTGGACTTCTTTTTATGAACTTTTTTGATCATTTTCAAAAAGGTGAATCTATGAGAATTTTGAGGGAAATAAACAAGATCAAGACAAGCCCCTTCAACTAATAATATTAGACTGGATATGTACTTTAACAGAAAACTACGACCACCGACACCGGGCACTGAAGACATCATTGGCATTCTTGTCGCCAGCAGCTTTTTACCCTTTCTATCGGGCCAGGTTTTTGCAACAATCATGATGAGCATGCTTGCTGTGCTCAGTATCAATGACAATAAATTCATGATTTTACTTGTCGCGGCGCTGATGGGCATTTCTTTTACGTTGGCTTTCTTATTTCCCTTTCAGCGAAAGCTCAAATGGCGTTCCAGGGAAATGCTGGAGCTGGCATTACAAGCTGTTCATGACCTAGTACATAAACGGTCAGTAAAACAAATTATGTATCGCTTAAATGCTTTAAACCTTAACATTATCACAGAAGGATAAAATGGACTTTAAACGCGCAGCCATATTAGGATCCTATATTTCCAAGGATTATGCCGAAGACCTGTTCAGGTTGCTGGTAACTTACCAGGATATCTCCGCATCTGAAGCAGCATCCAGACTGAGCCTGCACATTAAAACAGTACAGGATTTTCTGGAAGCAATGGCCTCACTGGATATTTTATCGAAGCATGAGGTATCTGAGAAAAAAAGGCCTTATTTCCGCTATGCCCTGAAAACACGCATGATTGAAATGAAGCTTGACCTAAATCCCCTATACAATATGCAGGAAAGCCAAAAAGAAGCGGGGGAAAGAATCAGGGAAAAAGCAAACGCAGGTGTGCGTTTTTCTACCTCCCGCGATGGCCAGTATATCAGTCATATTGCCATATGGGTGGGAAAAGGGCGGGATCGCAAAGAAAGAAGGATAAACCTTAGCATTCCGCAAGGGAAATTTCTATTTCACCTACCCTTGCCGAGTGCAGAAGTACTCGACATAATTAAAGTAATGATGGAGTATGGGCTTATTGAGAGGGAATAGGATACTTGGAGTACTTGAAATGAAAGCGAATTAGCTATTGATCAGTTTAACATTAGTAATTTAATAACCGGCAGCTTTGCTGCCACCAAAACCGGAAAAATGAAAAATTTAAGAACACTCAGCAGCTTTGGCTGGATCATGATCGCAGCCATTGCCATTTCCCTGGCGGGATGTGCCGTTAAAAAGGCTCCTTGGGGAAACACGAAAAAGGGCATGACGATGAAATATCAAGCCCCTCCCGACAAAACCCTGAATTACAGGACCACCGCTTCATTTGAACAGGAAATGGAGGTAATGGAAAACAAAATCAGAATTACAGCCAATTCTGACCAGCTTTTGGAAATGATGCCCATTACCGATAAAAGCAATGATCTGGACTATATGGTCACCATTGCAGAATTAGCTTCCAATATAACTACGCCCAAGGGGGATGTAGTGGCAAAAACGGAGGATGTGATCGGGAAATCTTTCAACCTGACCTTAAGCCAGTATGGTGAAGAACTGGATTATTCAGGTGCTGAAAACATTATTTACGACTATGGTACGGGTGATACCAAAAGTATTTCAAGTGAAATACAAAGCTTTTTCCCCAACCTCCCAGGCTATTCTGTAAAACCAGGCGATAGCTGGGAAAGTACTGACAAAGTCACCGAAAAATCCAGTTCCGGAATCCTTAACATCGAATTTAACAATGTTAACACCTTTGAAAAGATTGAAATCTACAAGGGTTACGATTGCATGAAGATCAATGTTGTATTTGATGGCATATTGGAAGGAACAGCCGAACAGGAAGGCATGCAACTCATCACAAGTGGAACTATTGCCGGAACAGGGATCTGGTATTTTGCCTATAAGGAAGGACTCCTGATTGCTCAGGAATCTGCTGGTACAGGCATAACAAATACTGAAGTTAAAGGGCCACAGGAAATGACCCTTCCGGCCACCAGGGAATTTGTGATGAAGTCTTTTCTTGAATAGCAAGGCTTCGGTGGACAATGTGGATACTGGTTTCAAAGCAAGCACAAAGATCAATTCATAATCACAGAGGTTCCGGGTACCAGGTACCGGGTACCGGGTTGATCATGCCATTTCAACTCCCTCCCTACCCGTAGGGAGGGCTGGGGTGGGTAATAAGGATTGGAATCCTGGTATTCTGGTTTCTAGATTCAATTCATAATCCATAACCCATAATCCTTTGGTTCCCCGTTCCCCGTCCCTCGTTCCCCGTCCCGGGTTTTGTAGAATCCATAATCAACTCAAACACAGATGGGTTTTTTGATTTGCACGAATCAATTTTTCCATGTACTTTTGCACGGATTTTCAGAACCTTAAACGCATTCGTTCCATGGGTAATAAAAACATCGTCAGCATATTTTCTGGCAGACAATCAAAATATCTGGCAGAAAAGATAGCCAAAGAATTCGGAATTGAACTCGGTACCAATATCGTTACTGAGTTTTCAGATGGAGAATTTCAGCCTTCTTTTGAGGAAAATATCAGAGGAAAAGATGTTTTTATCGTACAATCGACTTTTGCGCCCACAGATAACCTTTTTGAGTTACTGATGATGGTGGAATCGGCCCGTCGCGCATCAGCCAACAACATCGTGGCTGTGATTCCTTACTTTGGATTTGCACGCCAGGACCGCAAGGATAAACCCAGGGTTTCCATTGCTGCCAAACTGGTAGCAAACCTCCTGCATGTAGCAGGTGTAACCAGGGTGATTACCATCGATCTGCATGCTGATCAAATACAGGGATTTTTTGATGTCCCGGTGGATCATTTATATGCATCATCCATCTTCATCCCTTATCTGAGAGAACTTAACCTTCCAAATCTGACCATGGCTTCTCCGGATACCGGTGGTACACGCAGAGCAGCTACCTATGCCAAGATCATGAATACCGACTTTGTGATTTGTTATAAAACACGATCTAAACCCAATGAAGTGGCTAAAATGGCACTTGTGGGGGAAGTCAAGGGAAGAGACATTGTGATTGTTGACGACATCATAGATACTGCCGGAAGTATGACCAAAGCAGCACAATTGATGATCGATAATGGCGCAAACAGCGTTAGAGCAATCTGCACACATCCGGTATTTTCCGGACAAGCATACGAGAGAATTGAAAATTCACCATTTACCGAGGTTGTCGTTTCAGATACCATTCCAATGAAACAATCATCGGATAAGATAACCGTTCTTTCAACAGCACGCCTTTTTGCAGATGTTATTGGCCGTGTTGAAAGCAATAAATCAATTAGTTCATTATTTAAATTCTAATATTTATCAATTAATCAATTATTTATTATGAAAACAGTATCATTGAGCGGTTCTCCTCGCGAGAACGTAGGGAAAAAAGATGCTAAAGAGCTGAGGCTTAAGGGACTCGTTCCCTGTGTTGCCTATGGCGGAAAAGAACAGATTCATTTCACACTTGATGAAAGGGATTTTAAAAAAATCGTCTTTACACCTGAATCACACATTGTAAAACTAAATATCGGTGGCAAAGATATTACTGCACTTCTGCAGGATGTCCAATATCATCCGGTAAGCGACAGGATACTACACGCTGACTTTCTTGAATTTGAATCAGGGGCTGTTGTAAAAGTTGCCATTCCCGTGAGAACATTTGGTGTATCCAGTGGAGTACTGAAAGGTGGATCCATGAAAATCAACATGCGCAAACTTATTGTTAAAGCCGTTGTTGAGGATATTCCTGATTATATCGAGGTGGATATCACCAAACTGGAAATTGGTTCCTCTGTTAAGGTTCGCGACCTGAAAATTGACAAACTTGAGTTCCTGGATCGTCCAAACAATGTAGTTGTTGGGGTGAAAGTTACTCGTGTTATTGTTGAGGAAGAGGATGAAGAGGATGAAGAAGGTGCTGAAGGTGAAGAAGGCGGAGAAGGCGGAGATGCCCCTGCTGAAGGCGGAGATGCCGCTGCTGAATAAAGCATATCATAAACCAGAATATGACAGGATGCATGCTGAGGCCTGCATCCTGTTTTTATTTTACTTATTACCTTTATAAAATGAAGTTCCTGATCGTTGCTCTTGGAAATATTGGCGATGAGTATGCAAATACCCGTCACAATATCGGTTTTATTGTAGCCGATGCCATTGCACAGGAAGCAGAGGCTATCTTTAAATCAGAAAGATATGCCTCAGTTACAAGAATTAAATATCGCGGAAAGATTTTGGTTATCATCAAACCATCCACCTACATGAACCTGAGCGGTAAAGCTGTGCGCTATTGGATGGAAAAAGAAAGCATCCCGGCTGATCGTACCCTGGTCATTACCGATGATATCGCCCTCCCCCTTGGTACTCTGCGGTTACGCAAAAAGGGAGGTGCCGGTGGCCATAATGGCCTTGAGAACATTATTCTTACCCTTGGCTCTGAGCTCTTCCCCCGCTTAAGAATAGGTGTAGGAAATGACTTTGCACAGGGCTATCAGTCCGATTATGTGCTGGGGAAATGGACAGGTGAAGAAGAGAATATCCTCATCCCAAAGGTCAAGACAGCCATAGAAATGGTTCAAAGCTTTATGGTCAGAGGAATTGACCAAACCATGACCAATTACAACAATAAGTAGGAATAAATACTAGGCCTTGAGCCTTTTTCGGATAATTTCAGAGATCTCATCAATGGAAATCCTATCCTGTTTCATGCTATCCCGTTCACGGATTGTAACCGTATTGTCTTCCAGGGTTTGATGGTCAACGGTAATGCAATAGGGTGTTCCGATGGCATCCTGACGGCGATAACGGCGTCCGATGGCATCTTTTTCATCATACTGGCACATGAAATCATCCTTTAGTCCGTTCATGATCTCACGGGCTTTTTCGGGCATCCCATCTTTCTTTATAAGTGGAAGGATCGCTGCTTTGTAAGGAGCCAGTACAGGAGGAAGCTTCAAAAGCACACGCTCTGATCCATCTTCGAGTTTTTCTTCCACATAGGCATAACTCAACACAGCAAGGAATGTCCTGTCAAGGCCAATAGAAGTCTCAATTACGTATGGCACATAATTCTGGTTCAGCTCAGGATCAAAATACTGCAATTTCTTTCCGGAAAATTCCTGGTGAGCGTTCAGGTCAAAATCTGTCCTTGAATGAATCCCTTCAAGTTCTTTAAATCCAATGGGGAAGTTAAATTCTATATCAGTAGCAGCATTGGCATAATGCGCCAGCTTCTCATGATCATGTAAACGGTAATATTCAGCAGGAATCCCAAGCGAAAGATGCCATTTCATGCGTTGTTCTTTCCAATACTCAAACCATTTAAGTTCCTCTCCCGGCCTGACAAAGAATTGCATTTCCATTTGTTCAAACTCACGCATGCGGAATATGAACTGCCTTGCCACAATCTCATTTCTGAATGCTTTGCCGATCTGGGCAATTCCAAAGGGAACCTTCATCCTTCCGGATTTCATCACGTTAAGGAAATTCACAAAAATCCCCTGCGCCGTTTCCGGTCTAAGGAAAATATCATTTGCACCTTCAGAAAGCGAACCCATCTGTGTACCGAACATCAGGTTAAACTGACGAACATCCGTCCAGTTCCTGGATCCTGATACAGGGCAGGCTATTTCGAGGTCTTCAATCAGGGCTTTGATCCCCGGCAGGTCGTTATCCTCCATGGAAGTATACAAGCGTTTCTTGATATCTTCGATCTGCTCATTGTAACCCACCACCCTCGGATTTGTACTGATAAACTGATCCTTATCGAAACTGTCTCCAAAACGCTTTTCCGCTTTGCTGACCTCCTTGTTTATCTTTCCTTCTATCTTGGCAATAAAATCTTCTACCAGCACATCCGCGCGATAGCGTTTTTTTGAATCCTTATTATCGATCATGGGATCGTTAAAAGCATCCACATGCCCTGAAGCCTTCCAGATCATCGGATGCATAAAAATTGCTGAATCAAGCCCAACAATGTTTTCATTCTGCTGAACCATGGCTTTCCACCAGTATGCCTTAATGTTGTTTTTCAACTCAACACCTTGCTGGCCATAGTCATAAACAGCACTTAATCCATCATAGATCTCACTCGACGGAAATACAAACCCATACTCCTTGGCATGGGAAATCACTTTCTTAAAAATATCCTCGTTGTTTGCCATGCTGCAAAAATAGTAATTAAAGTGTTGGATTTGGGGTGTTGGCCCCCGGCTTGCAAAAATTCATCATTCCGAACCCTTAACCATGAAACGATAAAGTATTTCCTGCCCGAAATCATAAGGAAACGCTCTGATCACATTTCCATCCATATCGTGGATTTCCAGTTTTCCGTTTTTACCCATCAGCTCAGGATTTTCATAATAATTCCACCAGTGCCGGTTCATGCCGTCTTCTACTTTATCGGTGAGCAGGAATTCATAACAGCCGGGTGCAAGTTTAATTTGTGTATGAAAGATCGTGTCGGTGGTAAAGTCTTCGTTGTAGAAAATTGGTGCTCCGCAATCATCGCTAATGTACCAGGCATTGTCGCGGTCGCGGCCCAGGTTATTGGGTTCTATGCAGATCACAAATTCTTCCGGAAGGATCTCGGGTGCAACTACTTTTGAAGACATATAATTGTTTCGGGGATTTTCGTCCTTTGCTTTGTTGGGGGCAATGAGCTCGATCTCGAAGTCAAGGCCGTTCTCAAATTTTTCCCAATCAGGAGACGGAAGATAAACCTCCTCGGTTTCCAAAAATGCAAGATCGCCATTCCACACAAATTCAAGCTTAGGACCCCCTGTGAGGCCATACCTGAGCAAGGCTATTTTCAGTGGTGTTGCACCGAGGTTTCGAATAATCACCAGTGGATTGGAACAAATAGGATTGACCCTTGACCAGGAGTCCTTGCTGCTGGGCGCGATGATATCTTCAATAGCGGCATCGATATTCCGATTAGGCGGGCCATATGTAAACAGTTGATGCGACATTCGGAATTCACCATCTTTCTCCCCATTGTCCTTGTACATTTCAATACCATAATCAATACTGACTGTATCACCGGGATGCACAAAGGGTGTTAATTCAAAATCGTATTCATCAACCTTGGTACCCGGGCACCATCCTGCCCTGTCGAAAGGCCAGGTCCCCCCCTGCGGATAAATGGGGTTGAATCCACAGTCGGTCCATACGTTCCAGCGAAAGTGGTCCCATTCCCCTATAAAGTAAGTATGCGTTTTACTGTCCCACTCACAGCAATTCCGGGGGCCGCTATGTCCGTGCCCGGAAATCCTTGCCCTGAGCATGTATGCATCTGCATCCGGGTTCAACAGGACCTTTCTGGCTTTCAGTATGGAGTCGTCGGCCAGTTCACCATATTTATAAAGACCCCAGGGGTATAGGTTTTCCACGGAGATCACATCCCTGGGAGGAGTTCCTTCAATAAAGATGAATTTCATGTCGAGCAATTCCTGGTTGTTTCCTGATTTCAGATCGACCATTCCTTTTAGCAAAGGAGCATAATCGGTCACATCATAAACCCAGGTCCAGCCATTCTCTCCGCCCATTTTCAGACGTTTGCCATAAGGGGTGATAAAGCTTCCCAATTCAAAGCCTTCCACGGTATCGCCATCCGGCAGGTAAACCATGGTATGGGTATGATAATCCCACTCCCCGCATGGGTATTGATCCCCTTTGGTGGTGGAATCACATTTGAGGCTTCTCACCATCAGGATCTTCTCCCAGCTTCTGTTATCGTCAGGAAAGGAAAAAACACCGCGATAGGGGGCGCTCCATCCCTCCGGGCTGGGGTCATCCCAGCTAAAGGTTTGAACTATAACTGTGTCGCTTTGAGCAAATGCCGATCCACTAAAAGCAAGGATCAGGAGAAAGAAAAGGAGGTTTTTCATGAGGCTTGATTTGAGGGTAAAGATAGGTGTTTTTGAGACCTGTGAAGTCCGGGTAATTCACAGGTCTAAAACCTAAAACTCTATCCTGTAGCTAATCGAAGGAAGAATAATGGATTCTTCATCTTTATCAATGGCATTTGTCCGATAATTATAAATATAGCCATAGAACTCGGGAGAGCCCAGGACATTGATCATTTGAATGGAGAAAATACTTGAATGTTTTGGCTTGTTAATCCTGTAATTCAGTGAAACATCAAAATGAAAAACATTTGGTTTGCGGTTCTCAAAAGCCCGGGTATCATCATAAATCACATCCTTTGCCATCTCGCTGGCTTCCACATCCACCGGGCTGATGCGGTCGCCACCCGTAAAATTCAGGCGCCCGCTGACTCCAAACACATTGCTTTTGTTTCTTTTTCCTACCTGCCATTCTTTCCCTGCCAGGAGATTTAATACATAGCCTTTGTTGAAGCGTGAATTGCGCTCAATCTCATCTCCACCTACATATTTCGCTTCAAAGAGCGATCCTGAAATAAGAAAGAAAAACCCTCTTTGAAGGTATCTTTCCAAGGTGAGATCGATGCCAAAGTTTGTACCGGTTCCTTTATTTACAAGGGTTTCATTAATAAACCATTCCTGCTCAAGGTTCAATAAAGAGTATGAAGTATTCTCAATAACAGGGATATTGTAAAGGTATTGATAGTAGACCTCTGAATTAAATCGCATGTTTTCATTGATTGCCAGATCATATCCCAAAACAAAGTGATGAGCACGCGAGAACTTAAGGTTTTTATTGGGCATAAAGGATCCTTGTGGCCCTTCCTGTTCGGCCAGGTAAATACCTATCATCTCTAGCTGGCTATGATTTCCGTAACCAAAGCTTAGGGCCTGATTCGGATTAAATTCCCATCGGATCGCAGCCCTGGGTTCAATGGTGAAATGCTCATTCAGTGTAAAGTACTGGACATGAAAGCCAAAATTTAATGTCCATTGTTCTGACAAGCTGATTTTTGATTGAGAGTATGCCTGGATCAGTGAGCTGTTTCCATTGCTGTTTGCATATGTGATCATTGGATCTCCTGCTTTTTCCGCACCCTGGATAAGAACATCATAAAATAGCTGGTTGAAAATAATCCCACTGCGATTTGTATGCCGGGCACTGAATTTATGGTTCAGGTAAGAGGAAACAGTAAGTTTCCAGGTATCATTTCTGACATTCTCTCCCGGATAAAGCTTGTTCAGAGAATCCTGCCTTTGAAGGTCCCATGAAATCCCATTACCGGATGCTGCAACAGAACTGTTTAGAAAAGAATTGCTTCCAATCACCAGCTTATGGGTCACCCCTGTAGCTCCCATATCCTGCTTACTGTCAACTTTTTCAGAATCCTTCTGATATTCCCATTTTGAAATATCTTTTTCTGCCTTTTGTCCGGAAAAATCACGGGCTCCAATACCCCACAACGAAAAGGTTCCTGCCCTTTTGGTAGGAAAATTTAGCTTAAATGAAAGATCCTGGTACCTGATGCCCCCTGCATTCTCGGGCAACAAGGGCGCGATCAGTGCAAAGGTTGAATAGCGGTAATTAAACAAATAGGATGACTGCCCGCCTTTTTTAAACGGCCCTTCTGCTCCTGCATCCAGGCCAAGTGTCCCGACCTGGAAAGAATACTCTCGTTTTTGATTATTCCCGTTGCGCATTTTGATATCGAAAACACCTGAGAGCCCGTTCCCGTATTCTGCCGGATAAGCCCCGGTGTAGAAATCGGAATTGGCCATTAGTTGTGTGCTTAGGGCTGTAAAAGCACCCCCTCCAAATACAGTGATATTTGCAAAATGGTTTGGATTACTGATCTGTATTCCTTCCATCTTCCAAAGGAGCCCTTTGGGAGCATTTCCTCGAATCACGATTCCATTTCCCGACAGATTGCCCGTTACCCCTGCAAAAGTAGTTGCCAGGCGTGCAGGATCATCCATCCCGCCGGCATATCGGCGGGCTTCATCCATATTTATTTGTTTGGCACTTACCGTAGCCATGGTGTTGATGGCAGCATCCTTATTGTCTTCTGCCCTGATCACTACTTCTTTCAACCCGGCCAGTGATTCCTGTAATCGGATATCAAGAAAAACCTCCTTCGAAGACCCAAGCTGTACTTCTTTAATTATATATGGCTCATACCCGACAAAACTGGCCCGGATATCATACCTTCCAATCTTAACATTTTCTATTGTAAAGTTTCCGAATGAATCTGTAGTAGTCCCTATGAGGGGGTCGCTACCCAAAATAACTACAGTGGCTCCCGGCAGCGAGACCTGGCTCTCAGCATCCACCACTTTTCCTCTAATTGTTTGTGTAACATCCTGTGCACTCATGTGAAGCTGAAACAAGAACATCCCGAATCCTATAAATAAGATTTTTACTATTTTCATAAACAATAATTACAATTTGAGAAAAAAGGTTCCCATGCGGATATGATACATTCCGCGGTATGTTTCTATAAAATGACAATGAGTATGATCAAGGGTTGCAGTATTCGCAACAGTATATATAATGACATGCCACACAGCTCAGCAAGATTCCTTACATTTACTTTCCAAACAGCTGATTATGAAAAAATCCTTCTTGCCGGTTTTCATTCTCCTTTTTATTAGCGCATGCACCAGCTTTGAAGACAGCCACGAATTTATTGCCGGAGACCTGGGTATCAACATCCATAATAACGGCAAGATATCTCAGCTTTATGACCTGAATGCAGGAGGCAATTACCTGCATCCGGATTCTGCAACATACCTGATTGCCATGCGCTTTAGCGGAGAAATTCTTTATCCAACAGGAATGGAGCTGAAGCCCGGAGAAAACATGCTGTACTTCAATTTCCCGGGCGAGCGGGAAGTGAAGGTTAAGATGTGGCAGGAAAAAAAATATCTGCGCCTGGAGCTATACACTATTCGCTCGGAAGACAAAGCCGATCTGATCATCTGGGGGCCTCTTTTTACTTCCATATCCGAAACCATTGGTGAGACAGTAGGGGTTGTGCGAAACAAGGATTTCGCTATTGGAATTCAGTCGTTGAACCCCAAAACACTGGGAGGATTCCCATGGCTGGAAAACGATGTCATGCCGGAAATGGATTACTTCGACCAGGACGATTATTCAGACCTTAAAAAAGGGGGAATTGCACATACCCTGTACCGCATCGAAGCAGCCCGGCCGGTAAAGGGAGGAAGTGTGCTGCATGCATATTGCCGCAACCGCTACGACGACCGCTCTGTTGAAAACTGGGGTTATGATAACTACCTGATAAAAGCCTATGATGATGGCGGCCTTATCGGGTCCTCGATTGCCATATTCGGTTGTGCTCCGGAGGAAGTCCTTTCAACCATTTCCGAGATTGAAACCACTGAGGGACTGCCCCACCCTGAGCTAAATGGTGAGTGGAGTAAAACGGCGGCTGAAGCCTCTTCCGCCTATATGATCATGGGCTTTGGCGAAAAAGACTTCGACAAGGCCCTGGCATATACAGCGCAGGCCGGACTCAAATACCTGTACCATTCCGGTCCCTTTGAATCGTGGGGCCATTTTGTCCTGAATAAGGATTTTTTCCCGGAGGGAAGGGCAAGTTTAAAAAACTGTGTTGACAAAGCAAATACCATGGGGATATCACTTGGCCTGCATACTTTATCCAATTTCATTACAACAAATGATGCCTATGTTAGCCCTGTGCCCGACAAAAGGCTGGCAGAAGTGGGTAGCGCACGCATTTCAAGCGCCATCGGCCCCGCCGACAACAAGATCATTGTTGATGACCCCTCACGTTTCAAGCAATTCAAAAACAACTATCTCAAAGCAGTACGTATAGGAAATGAAATTATCCGCTACGCGGCTGTAAGCGAAACCCAACCCTGGACCCTGATCGATTGCCAGCGCGGATCGTTCGGAACAAATGCTTCAGCCCACGCCGAAAAAGACAGCATCTTCAAATTATCAGACCATGCTTATAAAGTATTTCTTTCCAATCCTGAACTCACTTTTGAGATCGCTGAAAACATTGCCGGCTTATACAATGAGACCGGAGTCAGGCAAATATCTTTCGATGGCCTGGAGGGATGCCGCTCCACAGGACTGGGAAATTACGGTGAGATCCTTTTTACTGCCAACTGGTACAATCACCTGAACGATGATATAAAGTCGCATTACATTGCAGATGCCAGCCGCTCATCCCATTACTTCTGGCATATCTTCACACGAATGAACTGGGGGGAGCCCTGGTACGCAGGCTTCCGTGAAAGCCAGACTGAATATCGCCTGAAAAATCAGAAATATTTCGAGCGGAATTATATCCCAAACATGCTCGGATGGTTTTTGATGAAGGCGGAAACCGGTATTGAAGACATTGAATGGTTGCTGGCACGCTCGGCAGCTTTCAATGCAGGATATGCCTTTGTATGTTCATACGAAGCATTGGAAAATAATGGATTCACCGATGAAATCCTTGCCGCCATAGCTTTGTGGGAAAATGCCAGGATGGAAGCTGTTTTTACTGCCGAACAACGTGCTTTAATGGAAGATGTAAAGAATGAATTTCGGCTGGAAAAGAAGGATAAAGACCTTATGCTCACCCGCATCTATACCTATCGCCTGACACATCCATATAAACAAATGCAGCCCGGTGAACCCCTTACAACATCCATGGCGTTTAACAATCCGGAGAAAGAACAAATCATGCATTTGATCATCTCCGCCAGGAAAGGAAGCATCCTCAACCCTCAACTGGAGATCGACGGAAATAAAATGCTCAGCATTCCGGTTAAACTCAATGATGGAGAGCATCTGAAATTTGAAGGAGACTATGTAAATGTATATTCCTCACAGTGGCAACTCCTAAAATCAATCAGTATTGAAAAAGTACTCCTGAATCTGGCCACGGGCGATCACAATATTGAAGTTTCCTGTAAATTTAAAGGCAATGAGGGAGAGATGCAAATGGAGCTTCGCTTGCGGGGAGAGCCCTTTTTAATCAAATAATTCATATATGCTTAAAAAACTATTTTTCAGTATTCTGATTTCAGGCTCCTTATACGGCCAATCTCAAAATTACACCTATCCGTATCTTGATCCCTCTATTCCGGATTCACTCCGGGTAGAAGACCTTATGTCGAAGCTTACACTTGACGAAAAGGCATCTCTGACCCTTTACAACAGTCCGTCCATTGCAAGGCTTGGCATTCCGGAATACAATTGGTGGAACGAATGCCTCCATGGAGTGGGACGGGCAGGTTTGGCAACGGTTTTTCCGCAAGCCATCGGGCTGGCAGCAAGCTTCGATGAGAAACTCATTTATGAGGTCGCCACGGCCATATCAGACGAGGCCAGGGCGAAGCATCACGCAGCAGTACGCAAAGGTTACAGGGCGCAATATATGGGCCTGACATTCTGGTCGCCCAATATCAATATTTTTCGGGATCCACGCTGGGGAAGAGGACAGGAAACCTATGGGGAAGATCCCTACCTGACTTCTGTAACAGGCCGTGCATTTGTACATGGCCTGCAGGGAAATGATCCGGACTACCTTAAGGTGGCGGCCTGTGCAAAGCATTATGTTGTTCACAGCGGACCCGAAGAAAGCCGGCACCATTTCAATGCGGTACCCAATGAAATTGATTTCAGGGAAACCTACCTTCCTGCCTTCAGGGAATTGGTAGAAGCAGATGTTGAAGCCGTAATGTGTGCCTACAACCGTACTTATGGTGAGCCCTGTTGTGGAAGCAAATACCTCCTGCAGGATATCCTTCGTGACGAATATGGGTTTGAAGGACATGTGGTAACGGATTGCTGGGCCCTGGATGATATCTGGGCCAGGCATCAAAGCGTTGAAACAGGTGTTCAGGCAGCAGCCATGGCGGCCAAAGCCGGTGCAAATCTGAATTGCGGATATATTTATAAATACCTGCCGGAAGCTGTTAGGCTGGGAATGATAATGGAAGAAGATGTGGACAATGTGCTCAGGCCCATCCTGACAAGCCGCTTTAAACTGGGCCTTTTCGACCCGGACAGCATCAATCCTTATGCCTCCATCCCTCCGGAAATTGTGAATTGCGAAGCACATAAAGCATTGGCCAGGGAAGCAGCGCAAAAATCAATCGTATTGCTAAAGAACAATGGTGTTCTTCCGCTAAATAAAGACAGCATTAATAGCATATTGGTTACAGGGCCCATGGCCTGCGACCTGAATGCCCTTGTTGGGAACTACAATGGTTATTCGGGGGAGATGGCCACGGTTCTTGAGGGAGTTGTAAATCATGCCGGACCGGCGATTTCTGTAAAATATACTGCAGGTGTTTTGCTTGATAACGACAGCCTCTTTAATGGCAATTGGCATAGCTCTTCCGACATCCTTATTGCTGTTGTGGGCATTAACAGGCTTCTTGAGGGTGAAAACGGAGATGCCATGCTTAATAAAAATGGCGGCGACCGCATCCGTATTGAGCTGCCTGCGAACCAGGTGGAATATATCAGACAGATCAAGGAAAACATAGGGAACAATAAGCTGGTGGTTGTTGTTACAGGCGGCAGTGCCATAGCCATGCCGGAAATAGAACAGATGGCTGATGCCCTCCTTTTCGCATGGTACCCCGGAGAGCAAGGGGGAAATGCTATTGCTGACCTGATCTTTGGCGATGTAAACCCTTCCGGAAGACTGCCCGTTAGCTTCTATAGAAGCACTTCCGACCTTCCTCCCATTGATGATTACAGCATGGAAGGACGAACCTACAGATTTTTTAAAGGAGATGTGCTCTTTCCTTTCGGGCACGGTCTGTCGTACAGCAATTTTGAATACTTATCTGCAAATTTCCTAATGCATGGAGGACAGGGAATATCGGATATCGCGATCAGGGTAAAAATCCATAACAATAGCAGTGTGGATGGCGAAGAAGTGATACAGGTTTATGTAAAGGTGCCGGGTGCCGGATACCGGGTACCGGAAAAATCATTAGTCGGTTTTAAACGTGTATTAGTTGCTGCAGGGGAAAGCATGCATGTAAACATTCCGCTTGATATTGACTTTATGAAACGCTGGGATGTGAGTGAACAGAAATACCTGCTTGTGCCTGGAGACTATGGTTTTTTTATTGGCGCATCATCGGAAGACATCCGCATTGAACTGACAAATTCCATCCCATAAAAAAAACCCCCTGCCGCTAAGCAGGGGGTTAGCCTTATCAATTGATTATTGTTTAATCAGTTTTGAGGTGAAGACTTCACCATCGCTTACGACTTTAACAATATACAATCCTTTTTCAAATTTGCTGATATCAATCGCCTCTTGTCCGTCAAGTTCTTCTCCGTAATACATCAGCTGTCCGGTCGTGTTAAAAATGTGCACCTGAATATCATCAGCACCGGGAACCATAATATTCAAAGTGTTTTGTGCAGGGTTTGGATAAAGTTTGATATCAAGCTCTTCCATCTCTTCAGAGTAGGACACCGGTATTGGCAGTTTATGAAGGGCTACCAGGTTTTGGCTTGCTATGAGCTGGGTTGAAGCAGTAATCCTGATATCATCAATGAAAACATCATCTTTATTTCCACTGGCATCGCACATAAACCTGATTTTCATATCTGTTGGGAAAGTATAATTAGATTCAAGTATGCTCACAGTAGCAACATAAAATGTCCCGTTTTCGAAATCAACACCTTTATCAAATACAGCAACTGTATTCCAGGCAAAGCCATCATAGTACTGAACCCAGAAATCCTCACTTGTTCTATCCATACTGATCGCAATGAAATAGAATTCAACATCTATCTGAATATATCCCGGATTATGCACATCCCTGCCACTTGTCATATAGAATGAAGAGGCTACACCGGAATTATCCTGAATATCAGCAGCATTGCTTCCGCTCCAGGCATAGGTTCCTGATGTATAAAGCTCACAATCTCCGCCGCCATCCGTCCATATTCCCCATCCACCTTCAAAGTCGCTAAAACTGAGTTCAACTTCCGTTGGGGCAGATGTAACTGTAATGTATCCAAGCTTTGTTTCGGTATCAGAACCATCTGCATTCGTGGCTGTCAGCGTAACATCATAGGTGCCTGCAGTGCTGTAGATCACGGATGGGCTGCTTGCTGTAGAAGTTGCAGGCGAGCCTCCGGGGAATGACCATGACCATGAGGTCGGGTTATTCGTAGAAAGATCGTTAAAGACAACCTCAAAGCCTTCAGGGATTGTAGTGAGGTTTGATGTGAAATCTGCTACCGGAGGATAGAGTACATCGATTACGGTGATATAATCTACCTTGGTCTCAACATCCGAACCATCAGGGTTTGTTACGATCAGTTCCACGGTGTACACACCAGGATTGTTATAGGTTATACTCGGATTCTGAGCAGTGCTGCTGGCAGGAGTTCCTCCGCTGAAGGTCCATGCCCAGCTTGTTGCATTGGATGAAAGATCCGTAAACTGAACACTCTCGTCTTCATTGATCGTTGTTGCATCGGCTGTAAATTCAGCAACAGGAAGCACTACAATATTGTTTACAGTGATGTATCCTGTTTTGATCTCAGTGTCTGAACCATAAGCGCTGCCAGCAATCAGGGTAACTGTATATGTACCCGGAGTAGTATAGCTTACAGCAGGATTCTGCACACTGCTGCTGGCCGGTGTTCCGCCTTCAAAGGTCCATGCCCATGTGTTGGGGTTGCCGCTTGAAAGATCACTGAACTGAACTGAACCACCTTCATCAATCAGGGTATTGTCAGCTGTAAATTCGGCTGTCGGAGGATCAATAACGGTGATGTAAGCTGTCTTGGTTTCGGTATCAGCACCTACACTGTTTGTAGCTGTAAGGCTCACAGTGTATGTTCCGGCAGTATTGTAGGCAATGGCCGGATTTTGTGAAGTACTGCCTGAAGGCGTTCCCCCATCAAAGGTCCATGCCCAGTCAGTCGGGTTGTTGCTCGACTGGTCGGTAAACTGTACGCTTCCGCCGGTGGCGATGCTTGTATTGTTTGCTGCAAATTCAGCTACAGGAGGATCAAGTACAGCTCCACCAACAACTTCAACCATATCAAAGGCGATATCGCTATAGTAGGTTGAGCTTGCACCACTTCCAACAATCCCTCTGAAACGTACAATAATATTGCTTTCTCCGCCCCAGGCTGAGAGGTCAACAACGGCCTGCTCATAGGCATTGGCTTGTGCTGTTTGCTGTTGTCCACTGATGGACCATACATCATTGTTCCATGCACCATCATAAACATCAACATGCAGTGAGCCGATGGCTGCACCATACATATGATAGTAGAATGAAAGCTCAGGAGTGGGCAATGAGGTGAAGTTGAATGTAGCTTCGAGATGCGCTTCGTCGCCATTTACCCTTGGACTTGAAGACTCGGTAAACATATAATACATTCCATCATGAGCTGCTGTCGGGCCGGTTGAGCTGGAAGGTGTTCCTCCGCTATTTCTTGTCCAGTCGAAATCGTCAGAAGTTCCCTGTGCCCAGAGGCCAGTGCCTGACTCCCAGCTTTGTGAATAGGGGAAGCTGCTGATAATGTATGCGTTCGGATCTACTTCCTGAATGGTGATGTCGTCAAATGTAAAACCATCAGACGCTGTTGTGCTTGTAGCCGGGTAGTTATCTTCCTGTCCGAAACGGATCTGGAATGTGGAGGTCGGTGTTTGTCCGGCTCCGCTCAGATAAGCGTCGATGTCGATCTGGTTGACCTGGTTCCATGCGCCTGCTGTACCACGGTTTGAATAAATATCATAAATTTCTATCCAGCTATTGCTGTTGCTGCCACGGATCCATACACGGTCATTTCCATGTGATTCCTCACCGTGGTGCATAAATGCGAATGAAAGCTCAAGCGTCGTGGAAGTACTATAAGCGGATAGGTTCAGGGTAGTGATCAGATAATTCACTGAGTATGTCCCTGAAGGATCACAATCAATGGTTGCTGCTCTAGCACCTGAAAAATAGAATCCGCTTCCGGCAGCAAATCTCAAGCGTCCGTTGGCAGTCTTTTCATAGCTCCATTCAGGCAAGCCATTAACCGCAGCAGTATTTGCTGTATAAGTTGTTGTTACAACATCTTCAAAATCTTCAGTCCACGGCAGTGAAAATGGCTGCGGTTCTGTTGCAACAATATATCCGTTCTTTATTTCGCTGTCAGAGCCTTCAGCATTTGTTGCTACCAGGGTAACATCATAGCTTCCTGCTACATTGAAAGTAACTTCAGGATGCTGTGAAGCTGCAGAAGTACCATTCACGAAAGTAACAGTAGATGGGCTGAATGACCATGTCCAGTTGTTTGGAGCATTGGTTGAGAGGTCGGTAAAGCTTACTGTTGCTCCGGTAAGAGGCGTGGTATCATCAGCAGAAAAATCAGCCACTGGTGGCATTGGTGTGGCTGTGCCTATTCCGGTAACAACCAGTGAGAAGACCTGAGATCCCCCTGAAAGGGTGCCATCATGATCAACTACAATTGTATAATCAGTTCCCGCTACAGGATTATCGATGGTAACCATCTCAACATTGTCCACATTGTTTTCGCTATTGCGTGTGGCTGCGTTGGCCGGATTGTTCCTGTCGAGTTTCCAGGGGTAATACGTATTTGATGCCTGTGTGATCCTGAGGTCAAGCTCATTTATGATCATGGCATTTGAAGGATCGAGTGATGCAGCAACAGGTGTACCGGGCAGGTCAGTCCAAACGATGGTAACCTGTAATGGTTCTGTCCCGGAAGCTGTAACAGTCCTTTGGTATGATCCGCCATTATTCAGCGTAACTTCCTCTATGGTATTCAGAGAAGCATTGTCGGAGATCACATCCGCGGCAGCGAGTGTATTCATAAGTCCCCATCCAAAAGCATAGTCAGGGCCGTCGTAGCTACCTGCTTCGTCAGCAGTATGAATAATTACGGCCTTGAGGGTTGAAGCCCGCATATGATTTCCTGATCCGTTCAGGTCTTCATAATGTTCCTGCAGGAGGATGGCTGAACCGGCAGCTGCCGGGGTAGCCATTGAAGTACCGCTGAGTGAAGCGTATTCACTATTGGAACCATCCATAGAAGAGTAAAGGCTCACACCATTTGAAGAAATATCGGGTTTGATACGTCCGTCATCGGCAGGGCCCCAGGCGCTGAATGAACTCATGACCACACTTGAAGGTCCTGAGTATCCGCCAATAACATCTTCAACAGCAGCAACGGTAAGTACGTTCTTACCTATCCCTGCATGAGAAACGCAGTCATAGGGTCCGTCCAGTGGATAAGCAGGGTTTGAAGGGCCATCGCCCCGGTCATTTCCCGCTGATTTACATATCAGGTAGTAAGGGGCATTATAAGCAATCTGATCCCAATCCTGTGCCTGTTCATCGTAAAAGCCAAATAAGTAATCTTCCTGGGTACTGATGCTGGTATTTCCGTACCACGACCAGCTAGTACCGTTCCATACCCATCCACGGCCGTAGCCATAAGAGTGATTTGAAACCAGTGCATTATTGTTAGCAGCTTCGGAAGCCATTTCAGATTCATCGCTGTTCCAGTCAAAAGCTCTCAGGTTGGCCGCAGGGGCCATTCCCTTTGCATTTGCAACCACACCCGATGCGATCATGGTACCTGCTACGTGTGTTGAGTGATAATGAGTGGTGGTTACACCATCGCCCATTACAACCCTGCCACTGTATTCCTGGTGGGTAGTACGCACAGCACCACCATCCCATTCATGTACGGTCATGCCGGAACCATCCAGGTTGTAACCATAACCACCTCCGCTATTCACCTTATTGGTTGAAACAGAGGCTGAGGCATTTGAGTTGTTTGTGATGTAATATTGAGGCTGACCAAGTGCATCAATATACATCAGTTCCATGAGTACCTCGTCATTATCGATGATAAAGGGAAGGTTGTTTTGCGTTGCGAAGTTTAATGCTTCTGCTTTTTGTGCCTGAGATTCAACGGCCTTGCGGGCAGAGAATTCATTCAGGGCTGATTTGTTTGTAGTTGTCTGGCCTATAACCTGGATCATGGCAAACAATAAACAAATGACTGCGATGCTTAACTTTCTCATAAAATGACTATTTGCTTGTTTATTTATAGGTTATGCTGTCCGGTATTCTGTTTTGAAACGGCTCTGATAACTACTAAGAAGGTGGGTTTCAGGACTTTTAATTAAAAAGGTTTGGTCGCTTTTGAAGTCCTTTTCAAATGTATATATTAATACATATGTAGCTTATAAGTAATAATATCCATTATTCACTAAGTGTTTTTACTTAGAAAATGGAATTTTGTTACGAAAAGAGGGAGAATAAGTACTTGGAATACTTGGAGTACTTGAAATACTTGGAGTACTTAAAGCCAGTATCTTGTATCAGTGTTTCAGTGCTTCAGTGTTTCAGTGTTTCAGTGCTTCAGTGTTTCAGTGTTTCAGTGTTTCAGTGTTACGGGGAACTCTCCTTCAATTCATTTCGAAGAGCAAGGCAAGGAACTAGTGACCAGAAACCAGAGACCAGGCACCTAGAACCAATCTAGTATCCAGCATCCAGTCCCGATTCCCGGTCCCCGGGATCGAGGATCCTCGAAAA
>CAZASJ010000002.1:0-114090 GCA_964487735.1 uncultured Bacteroidales bacterium
ATTTCGCATGGCAGGGGTTGCCGTACAGCCTGTGAAGATACCGTCCCAGATGAATGCTGCGTATGAAGCCAGGGGCACTACTGCCAGCCATGGCAGGTATGGGGATGCATTGGCGATCACTTCAGCATTGTCCGTTAATATATATAATATGTATCGGCCTGCAACAAGATAGGCAATGCTAAAGGGTATGCTGATCAGGGTTCCCCAGATAAAAATATACTTTGTAAACTTTTTCAATGCCGCAAGGTTTTTTGCGCCGTAAAACTTTCCTGCAAGCGATTCTGCTGCATATGCAAAACCATCCAGGAAATAAGAAAACAGGAATAGGAATTGAAGTAAAATAGTATTCACGGCCAGGATATCATCGCCCATTTTCGCTGAACTTGTTGTAAAGAAAGCAAAAGCAAGCATCAGCATGATTGTACGGATCATGATGTCGCGGTTTACCTTGAAGAAGCGCTTCAGTGCTGCCAACTTCAGCATGGCATTCATGTCAAAATCTTTGAGCATGCTATTACCGTAGTAGCGCATAAATAGGATGATCCCTATGATAAAGCCTGTGTATTGAGCAATGAGGGTCCCCCATGCAACACCATTGGAAGTCATCCCAAAACCATATACGAAAATGTAATTTGCAGCTACATTTACAACATTGATTAAAATTGCCAGTAACATGGGGATCCTGGAATTTTGCATTCCCAGAAACCAACCCATCAGGGCATACATCCCCAGAGTAGCCGGCGCAGCCCAGATGCGGATAAAGAAATATTCAGAGGCCATGGATTCCACGGCTGCACTTCCGTCAATCATTCTGAAGGTAAACCAGTCGATGGGAACCTGAATTAATATAAGCAAAAGGCCTCCAATGGCAGCAACCATCAAGGAGCGTCCGAAGACCAGCCCGCTTTCTTTCATTTTATTTGCACCAAAAGCCTGTGCGGTAAAGCCTGTCGTCCCCATTCGAAGGAAACTGAAGATGGCATAGATAAAGTTGAAGATCATCCCGCCAAGGGCGATGGCTCCGATGTATTCTTCAGGAGATCCATCCAGATGACCTAGAATGGCAAGATCAGCCATACCCACCAGGGGCACAGTAATATTGCTGATAATGTTTGGTATTGCCAGTCTGAGAATGGACCTGTTCACCTGCTTTGAATTTCAGGCGAAAATACAAAAAAGCTTCAAGGAAGCGGGTAGCAGTTTATAGTAGGCCAAGACATTTGGCAACAAAAAATGCACCATTGCTGTGTGTTTCAGTATACGACGTAAACTGCTTTCGGAAGCTATTTAAAAATTCTCTGCTTTTTCTTCGAAATATCCCTGGGGATGTGCGCAAACAGGACATTTTTCAAGTGCTTTTTCACCGAAATGAACGTGTCCGCATTTTCTGCAGATCCAGGTGATCTTTTCGTCGCGCAGGAAAGCCCTCCCTTCTTTAAGATTCCCAAGCAGTTTGAGAAACCTCGCTTCATGATCGGCTTCGATCTTGGAGATCAGTTTGAAGGCTGCTGCAACTCTTTTAAAGCCTTCTTCTGCAGCAATCTTTGCAAATTCGGGATAAAGCTTTGTCCATTCTTCATTTTCTCCCATGGCAGCAGCTTTGAGGTTCTCTTCTGTGCTCCCGATCATGCCGGCAGGATAGGCCGCAGTTATTTCAACATCGCCACCTTCAAGAAACTTGAAAAAGATCTTGGCATGTTCCTCTTCATTTAAGGCTGTTTCCAAAAACAAGGCTGACACTTGCTCATATCCGTCTTTCTTAGCTTGTTTTGCAAAGAAAGTATAGCGGTTTCTAGCTTGTGATTCGCCTGCAAAGGCTTTGAGCAGGTTTTTTTCGGTTTGTGATCCTTTGATGCTTTCCATAATTATTTTGATTTTAAATGGTTACATTTCTTTGAATTCATCCTTACCAACACCGCATATAGGACAGGTCCAATCATCAGGAATATCTTCAAAAGCAGTTCCGGGAGGGATGTTTTTTGCAGGGTCGCCTTCGGCGGGATCATAAATATAGCCACAAATCAGGCATTGAAATTTTTTAAGATCCGATTCCGGTTTAACATCAAGGGCGCCCAATTTTGATTTATCTGTATAGGTAGGTGCATTTTCCGGGGATAATCCTTTAATAACATCCCTGTAATAACCATAGGTAAGGGGAGGTGCGGAAGAATTCAGTACCTCAGCATCTACAGCAATCCCAATGAACATAATATGTGAGCCTGTGTCAATTTCCTCCTGCACTTCACAATCAATATATGCGATGGATTTATCAATTACTATCGGAGCGCCGGATTTCCCAATTTTATAATTGGTTCCTTCAAATTTATTTACCTCCTTGCCTGAATTAAAGCCCCAGGGGCCCAAGAATTGAAGGTCACAATCCTCTTGCAGGACAGATATTGAAAAGACCTTGCTTTTTTTTATATAATCCGTTGTTAGATTGTCCTTATGGGTTGCAATAGCAAACAGAGCAGGCTCAGCGGAAACCTGAAATACAGTGTTTGAAATATGCCCGTTCATTTTATCGCCATCCTTAGAACTAACGATATAAAGGCCATAGGTAATCTTGAAAAATGATTGAATGTCCATAAATCCTCAATTTTGAGGATAAATTTACTTGAATTAAAGCTTAGGACAAAGTAGAATATGTCTAAATAATGTGATTCTGTTTAATGTCAGCTTAATTAGTGATCCATGATATGATTTTTTCATCGTAAGGGCTTCCCTTAGGTGATACCATATCCACAAGATTTCCATCTTCATCGATCATAAATTTCTGAAAGTTCCAGGATACTTTTGCATCCATCACGCCATTGTTTTCCTTTACAGTAAGCCATTCATACAATGGGTGGATATCTTTTCCTTTGACAGATATCTTGGCCATCATTGGGAATGTTACGCCATAGTTGAGTGTACAAAAGGTTTTGATCTCCTCATTCGAACCCGGTTCCTGTTTCAGGAAGTTGTTTGCGGGGAACCCGACGATCGTAAAGTCCTCACCCCCGAATTCTTCATAGAGTTTTTGCAGATCCTCATATTGAGGTGTTAAGCCGCATTTAGAGGCAACATTGACGACGAGCACTTTTTTTCCCTTAAATACAGAAAGACTGATTTCTTCTCCATCAATGGTTTGCATTGTGAAACTGTGAAAATTAATATCCTGGCTTTTCAGCCCATTCAGGCTGAGTAATAAAATTGCTGACATTAGAATAATTGATTTCATGTTGAATAAGTTTAAGCATTCAACATTATTATTAAACAATTGTTCAAATTTGCAAATTCATACAAAGTGGGGCTATGCCATATTTGCTAAACCTCTATCTTTGCATTTCAATCAATATGATGAATTTTAGCATTATCCGGCAACTGAATTCTACTGAAAAGAAAGCGTTTCGCCTGCACATGATCTATTCGGCCATCGAAGGGATCATTTTGGGAGTGCTTGCCCTCAATGAATATGTTTTTATTCATAGCCTGAGGGGCAGCAACTATCAGCTTGCATTTTTGTTCCAATTCAGCATGGTGGTTTTTGTTTTCCTTTTTATATTCAATCAATTTCGAAAAAGGATCGCCAATAAGCGGAAGATGCTGAGAGTTACCGGATTGTTAACCAGATTGCCATTAATAGTACTTATCTTAATCCCTGCCAGCGAGGCATCCCTTAGTGGTCAGTCGGGATGGCATTACCTTTTTCTGTTTGTATTCCTGATCTACTTTTTCGGGAATATAATTATCTACCCTGCGATTAATGTATTGCTGAAAACCAATTACCGTCATGAGAACTTTGGTAAACTATACAGCTATGCCACCTCGCTGAATAAGATCATCATCCTTTTTGCAACTTTCGCCTACGGATTCTTACTGGATGCCGACAATTATGCCTTCAGGTATGTTTTTCCGGTTGTAGGCATACTTGGTGTGGTATCGCTCTATGTTTTATCCGGTATCGATTATTCGAAGGTGGTTCAGCACCCTGTATCCATGGGGATCCTGGCATCCGCCCGGGAGTCATGGGCAAATATGCTGAATATCCTGAAAACCAATAAGCCTTACAGGCATTTTGAAATAGGTTTTATGTTCTATGGCTTTTCCTTTATGATATCCATTACCATTATTAATATCTTTTTTGAGGATGCCCTGGGATTGAATTATTCAAGTGTGGCTTTCTATAAGAATGCCTACAATATTTTGGCAATCCTCTTATTGCCTTTCTTCGGGAAACTGCTTAGCAATATTGACCCGCGACGTTTTGCGGCCCTGACGTTTACAGCGCTCTTTATGTATATTTTCTTCCTGTTAATGACTGATTTTTATCGCGGATATTTTGAATTTTATGGGATACAGGTATATTATATGCTCATTTTTTCCTTCCTTTTCTATGGCATATTTGCAGCAATGATGGCTTTGCTTTGGTTTATTGGTTCAGCTTATTTCTGCAAAGCAGAGGAAGCGGATGACTATCAGTCTGTGCACCTCTCACTGACCGGTGTGAGATCTGTTTTTGCTCCCATCTTTGGTGTGTTTTTCTATGAACTTATCGGTTTTGCCGGAACATTTATCCTTACTCTGGCCATTTTGTTGATCTCCATGTGGCTGATGAGGTGGTCGTACATGAAGGACAAGCTTGCAGTAAAGCAATGATTGGGTACCAGGAATCAGGAGCCATTATCCAGCCATCACCTGCACAAATGAAACAAAAAATACCTTTTAGCAGTAAAAGACCTTATCCAAAGACACTCTCAATACTACAAGACCAAATTGGATTAAGAGCTCCCGTATTGTGCGGGGGCTTTTTATATACTAATAAAGCAATTGGTAAAGCCTTAAATACTGGATGCTTTTTCAATCACCCAATAAATAACAAAAGCGCCCAAAATAAGGGTCAGGATCACAATGAGGACTTGTTTGTAGAAATACAATCTGCGTTCGCGCTTTAGCTTTTTTCTGAGGGAGAGCATTACGGCCTTGTCGGCATGAACAATCTTAAGCTTTTTAGGATTCGATGGATGAATCCTTGCTTCTTGATAATACATATCGCGGAGATCCTTAAAGGATTTTCGTTTTGGCAACAATCGGCGGTTGTTTTTGAGGATGTTGATCGCATCCAGCATTACACCAGCTCCATTCATACAGCGCTATATAGTTTAATTCAATTCGTTGCCACAAACTTTGCAATAATTTGCATCTTCATCATGGTCATCGCAACCACATTTCTCACAACTCTTTATTTGTTCCTTTTTCTTTTCCGATTTCTTGCTTAACTCAGCTGTAATGATGCCCGTAGGAACAGCAATGATGGAATATCCGGTGATCATGATGACAGAAGCAATCGCTTTCCCCAGGGGGGTCATGGGGGTAATATCGCCATAACCTACCGTTGTGAGTGTAATGATAGCCCAATAGATGCTTTCAGGAATGCTTCTGAATCCATTTTCAGGTCCTTCGATTAAATACATGGTAGCACCCATGACAACAACGATGGCCATAACGGCTGAAAGGAAAACAGCGATTTTGTGACGGCTGGCTTTCAGGGATCCTATCAGGTGGCTTGATGCACCAATAAACCGATATAATTTTAAAATTCTGAAAACCCTTAGCAAGCGTAAAACCCTGATGATGATAAGATATTGATATCCATATAGGAAGAGGCTCAGATAGGTAGGAAGGATTGCCAGGAAATCGATGATGCCGTAGAAGCTGAAGATATACTTGAATTTATTCTCAGTTATGGCGATCCTCAAAATATATTCTATGGAAAATATTATGGTGAAAAACCATTCAGCAATGAAAAGCTCCCGCCCGTATTCTTCATGGATCCATGGTATGCTGTCGAGCATGACGACAAGGATACTGAGAATGATGGCAATCATGAGAATTATATCAAAAAACCTTCCCGCTGTGGTATCGGTTTTGAAAATAATATCGTGTAATCGTTTTGTTGTCATGGAATGCCTCTTATGGCAAAGATAGTGATTTGGAACCAATATCTGTCACAGCTTATATACTGAATCTTCATTCAGCTTATCTTTGCTTTATGGGATTAACACAAGAAGCGATCAGGGAATTGTTGTTTGAGAAAAGTGATCAGTACAATAAGAGCGGGTTCATTCAAGATGATCCCATTTCCATTCCACACATGTTTACGGACAAAGAAGATATCGAAATCAGTGGGTTTTTAGCTGCCTCTATCGCATGGGGGCAACGTTCAGTAATACTGAAAAATGCGGAGAAACTCATGAAATGGATGGATCATGCCCCTTTTGATTTTATTAAGAATGCTACAGAAAGCGATATAATGTATTTTAATAATTTCAAGCACAGGACTTTCAATGGTGAAGATTGTATTTATTTTATGAATGCCCTGCAGAATATTTATTTGAAAGATGGTGGACTTGATAAAGTGTTCAGCAATTCATGGAGGGATGCCCGGGAAGATGCCGCAGTGGCTATCCATAATTTTCGCAGCAAATTCTTTTCTCTTTCTGATCCAGGTCGAACATCGAAGCATGTGGCAGACCCCTTAAAAGGTTCCGCCGCTAAAAGGATCAATATGTTTCTACGATGGATGGTGCGCCGCGATAATAATGGAGTGGATTTTGGAATCTGGAAGGATATTTCGATGTCATCCCTTTGCTGCCCTCTTGATCTGCATAGTGGCAATGTAGCCAGGGGATTGGGTATCTTAAAAAGAAACGCAAATGACTGGCCATCTGTTATGGAATTAACATCATATCTGAAAACACTTGATCCTGATGATCCCGTTCGATTTGATTTTGGCTTATTTGGACTGGGAATCTATGAAGGACTCAGAAAATAATTCACTTATTCCTTGCTTATTATGGGCATATGCCCTATATTTGCAATAAAATTCAGCTATGCCCAGAAGAAAAGGAAAGAGGAATATAGAATTCTCTGCCCATATTGATTATTATAAACCGGCAGGTATACCTCTCAGGGATCTTGAAGAGGTTGTTCTTGAGGCTGATGAAATTGAAGCCATTCGATTAGCGAACTTAGAAAACATGTATCAGGAAGATGCTGCCAGATCAATGGGTGTCTCCCGGCAAACATTTGGACGCATATTATCTTCTGCAAATAATAAAATAGCAGAAGGCCTGATCATCGGTAAAGCAATAAGAATAGAAAAGAGCAATTCAATACCAAAAATATAACACTCAACACTTAAAACTTAAAACATGCCACATTTAGATCACAAAGGCCCAGAAGGGAAAGGTTCTGGCTCCGGCAGGGGATTGGGAACCTGTAAAAACAAAAAATCCGATTGGCCACTTGGAAAGGGGATGGGAAAGAGGCGAAAAGCAAATGAAAGTGGTGAAGGCGGTGCTAAAAGATTAAAAAGCGGAAAAATATTTGATAAAAATAAATAAGGCAGATTAAAAATCAATGCAATACCTACAAATGGCAATATGATCTAAGATCACTTTGGTCAAAGCAAATTCTATACCCTTTTTAAAAATTCTGATAAGTAAGTTCAAAGGATATATTTGAGATTCCTCAGGGATGTACTTGTAAATCAAATCTTGCCAGTATCCTGCAACACCTATCTACTCCAAAAGAAAACCATTATGATCATTGCTTTGATAGATTATCTTTGGTTTTTAGAATAAGCGAAATAAGAAAAGTATGCCTTTAAGAGTGCTTGTTAAAGAAAATTAGGTAGCTTTGAAATGAAGAAATATTAATTTTCGAAGCAGATATTTTCTATGCGTTCACCTGGCAGTTTATCATTAAAGATTTCTATAAGCATCCTTTCTGCTGTATTCCTCATTTTCACGGCAATTATTATTTACAATTATATTATTTCACGCAACTTATTGCTAAAAAACGTTGAAGAAAATATAAATAACCTTGCTATCAGCAATGCCTTGAAGATTGAAAAAATGCTGGAATCTACTGCCAAGGTACCGGAAAACCTGTCATTATTCCTGGGATCAGGTGATTTTAACCTGAACGACATTCAATCATACTTAAAGCTTGTTGTGGAACATAATCCTGAAGTATTTGGTAGTTGTATTGCATTTGAACCTTATGTCTTTGATCCAGATTCTCAGTATTATGCACCCTATGTTTATAGAAAAGGAGATGGGATTGCCTTCAAATATCTTAATTCCAGAAAGATGGATTATTTTAGCCAGGCCTGGTATAAACTCCCTGCTGATCAAGCAAGGGCCATCTGGACGGAACCATATTTTGATGAAGGCGGTGGCAATATTCTGATGTGTACCTATTCAGTCCCCATTTTCGACATAAAGAATGAGAATAAGTTTATGGGTGTAGTTACCATCGACCTCTCATTAGAATGGCTTAAAGATTTTGTTGAGTCGATCAAGGTATATAAGAATGGATATGCATTCCTCATATCAGCAAAAGGAACCATTATTACGCAAGCGGTTGAAAATGCTTCCGAGAATCAAAATATCTTCCAGATAGCAGATGAACGGCAATATGATGTACTTCATCAGGCAGGTTTGGATATGGTTAATGGAGGAAGTGACTTTATTTCCTTTGAAAGTCCACTTATTGATGGTAAATCATGGTTGCTTTATACACCAGTTCGGTCAGCAGGGTGGTCATTGTCGATTATTCTCCCCGAAGCTGAATTCATGAGCGACTTAAATATTCTTAACAGGGACCTTCTCATTATTGGGGTTCTTGGCTTTATTATTTTATTTCTTATTGTCGTTATTATTTCCAGGAGGATTACAAAGCCTTTAACGAAGCTAACATATGTCGCTAACCAAATAGGTCAAGGTCATTTTGATCTGCCTCTGCCTGCCAGCAAATCACAGGATGAGATTGGCCAGCTGAATGATTCTATTCGAAAGATGCAGGCTGAGCTAAAATCCTATATCAAAAACTTGCAGGAAACAACGGCTGCCAAGGAAAAGATCGAAAGCGAAATACAAATAGCACGTGATATACAGCAGGGTATTATCCCAAAAATATTTCCAGCATTTCCCGAACGGGAAAACCTCGACTTATTCGCAATACTTGAACCTGCCAGGGATGTTGGTGGTGACCTCTACGACTTTTTCTTTATCGACAATGACCATCTTTGCTTTACAATTGGGGATGTTTCGGGCAAAGGGGTGCCTGCATCTCTTTTTATGGCTATTACCAGGACCTTGCTCAGGGCAAGAATGGATATCAACACAAGCGTGAATGAAGTTATTGAGGCCATGAATAATGAACTTTGCATTGAAAACGACAATGCGATGTTTGTAACTCTCTTCCTTGGCATTTTGAATGTGGAGACCGGAGAAATTAAATATTGCAATGCCGGCCATAATTATCCATACATTATCAAAGCTGGAGGGAAGGTTGAAGAAATCAAAGGTACACATGGTACACCACTGGGGGCTGTCCCGGATATCGTCTTCGGAAGTACAAGTATTCAGCTTGAAAACAATGATACACTCATGCTTTATACGGATGGGGTGTCAGAAGCCATCGATGTAGATGAAAACCAATATACTGAAGCAAGAATAATGAGTAAGCTTGCTGAATTAAATGATGCCGGCTCTAAAACCATTATCAAGAGCCTGTATGAAGATTTGAATACTTTTGTTGGAAAGGCCGACCAGTTTGATGATATCACCATGCTTGTTTTAAAATGGAACAAAAAGAATGGATAAGAAGGAAATAGTCATATTAAATGATGTTTCGGAACTCCGCAAATTGCAGGATGCTGTAGAAGCTATTACTGACGAGTGGCAGCTATCCATGAAGCTAAGCATGAATCTTAATCTTGTACTTGAAGAGATTGTTTCCAACATTATCTTTTACGGTTATGAAGACGATGCAAAGCATGAGATCATCCTTGACATTATAAAATACAAAGAGGAGATAAGGATCAGCATTACAGATGATGCCAAAGCCTTCGATATGATGGCGTCAAAAGCCTTTGATGAAATGAATAAGGAAGTGGAAGATCGAAAGATTGGCGGACTTGGGATTCATTTTGTGAAAACCCTTATGGACAGGGTAGAATACAAAAGAGTTGACGAAAAGAATATTTTAATTTTACACAAGAATATAAACTAAATCAATACGCATCCTATGATTATTACATTGAATAAAATTGGTGACACCAATATAGTGCAAATCGAAGGCCGCCTGGATACTACCAATTATGGCGAACTTGAACACCATTTATCCTCCCTGACGGATAAAAAGGAATTGATAATATTGCTTGATCTTGAGAAAATGGAATACATAAGCAGCTCCGGCCTGCGTATCCTGCTTATGTTTCTGAAGAAACTCAAAGCGCTTGAGGGAAGGTTTATGCTGTGTGGCTTGTCGAAGGATATCAAGGAAATATTTGAGATCTCCGGCTTTATCAATATTTTTGAAATTTTTGAAAACCAGGAAGAAGCATTGAAGTAAATAATAAATATATTTTTTTGATGGCCCACTATATTCATTTCCGCGATCCAACCTCAATGGAGATCGAAAAGAAGCTTGAAGGCATTCCTAAATGCCCCGGAACCTGCTTCTTTATTGATGTGATCAATTCAACTGATATTAAGTATAAGTCAGAACTGAAAGATTGGGGGAAAAGGCTGAATAATACCTTTAATTTTATTTCATTCCTTAATGATTTTCCCGACAATGTAGTAAAGGGAATAGGGGATGAGCTTATGCTTTATATTCCGGATGAAGATTTGTTTTCGAAAACTTCATATAATAATTATTTCGGGCTCATTGAAGAGATTATCGCTACCATCGATAATCTGGTAAATTATCCACTCGAGAATACCTTTCTGCAATGCAAAGTTTCGATCCATTACTGTACTGAAGTCTATAATATCACATTCTTTAAAAATGCAAACGACTATTATGGAAAGGATATTGATCTTACGGCAAGGCTGATGAGTAAGGCAAAGGCCAATCGCATTGTAATGAGTGAAAAGTTCTTTACCAAGGTTAAAAATGATATGATCGACATGGATATACTGCTCGATACTTCTGCGTTGGCAAATATATCAAGTGTATACATGGAGGATTTTAAAGGAGTTCCATGGCCTACGGAATTCAGGTATGTTGATGTCAAGGAGATGTAATCTTATTCCATTTTTGAACATTTAGCAAGCCGCACTTGTTAAGCCCATATATATCAATGTTATGGAGAAAAATAAACCTGCCATCGTTTCGGTATTTCGAAAATCTCACTTCAATGCAGCACATCGCCTGCACAATCCCTTATGGGATGCTCAAAAGAACAAAAAAGTATTTGGTGTTTGCAACAATCCAAACTATCATGGTCACAATTATCAACTGATCGTCAAGGTTAGCGGAGCGATCGATCCTGAAACAGGTTATGTGATGGATATGAAATTGTTACAGGAACTGATCGATGAGCAGATCACAGAACGATTTGATCATAAAAATCTCACAATGGATACAGCTGAATTCAGGACACTGAACCCCACTGCTGAGAATATCTCAGTCGTAATCTGGAATATACTCCGTGTGTTCATTGAAAAAGATAAAGCATTAAGTGTGACACTTTACGAAACAGAAAGGAACTTTGTAGAATATTCAGGCCCACAATCGTAGCAGTCTAAATTTTTTCTGTTTTCCCCTTATTTTTTAAATTCAGTTTTTTAACGATTACCTTTGGTACAGGGTCTATCCCTCCGGATCCCCAGGGGTGACAGCTTGCAATTCTTTTAATGGCCATCCATCCTCCGCGTAGCGGACCATGCATTTTTACTGTTTGTAAACCATCTTCCGAACATGTTGGATAATGCCTGCAGGAAGCGGGTGTCAATGGTGAAATAGCATATTTATAAATATAAATGAGCAATAACAACGGGAAAGCAAGTACCTTCTTAAAGATTGACATACATCACAAAAGTAAAAAGATAATGCCTTAACCGAAGTATTTTTCCATTACCCTCAGTATTTTCTTTTTTGTGAAAGGCTGGTAAACGACCGAATCGAAATGCTTCTTTAAACGTTCTTTTTCTTTTAAAGTACTTTTCGCATCAGCAAGTCCGACAATTATGTGCAATGATGAGATCGCGCGCATATTGTCGATAAACGAGAGATCTATGCCTTTCTTCCATCGGAAAAGGCAGATATCCAGTTGTTGTTTACTGCTGCAGAATTCAATAGCCTGTTCGGCATTGTTCAGGAAGTGGATTTTGACCCTGTTTTTCAGGATTTTTTCAAGCTTCATGAAATCCTTTATCTCATCTTCAATAATTAATACCTGCTTATCCTTCCATTGATGCTTTCTATCTTCCTTTTCATGATCAGAGACAACAATTTCAGGTAGTTCAAAATAAAATGTTGATCCTTTTCCCAGAGAAGATTCCACCCATATCTTTCCCCCAAGCATGCGGATCAGGCTTTGGGTAATAGGTAAGCCTAAACCGGTCCCTTCTTTTTTGGTACTGAGTGGCTTTGGTTCCTGTATAAATCGCTCAAAAATCTTTTGCTGATAAGATTTTGAAATCCCCAGGCCTGTATCCTTGACATAAAATCGAATGCTGTTATTGTCGATGATCTCATAACCATATTTTACATGGCCTTTATGTGTGAACTTAAAGGCATTTGAAATAAGATTGGCAAATATCTGTCTCAGTCGTGAAGGATCTGATTTTATGAGAAGTGCCTGATCTTTATCTGGCACGGCAAGTTTTAGCTTAATGATCTTGTCGTGCTGCTTTCGTTTGATTGATTCAAAAACCGGATGAAGCTCTTTCAGGAAGAGGTTCAGCTCAAAATTTATAATATAAAGTTTGACCGTATTCGATTGCAGTCGTGTAAACTCAAGGATGTCGTTGGTAAGATTAAGTAGGGCATTGCTGTTGCTGTCGATGATGTCAATTAGTTCCTGTCTCCTATGTTCATTTAAATCAGGAGACTGCAAAAGATTTGAAAAGCTGATAATAGCTTTGATCGGTGTTTGTATCTCATGTGAAACATTGGCCAGAAAAGCACTTTTAAGCTTGTCAGACTCTTCTGCTTTTTCCTTTGCCTTAATCAGTTCTTTTTCTGCCTTTTCCTTCTCTTTTATCTCATTTGACAACAAGATAGTACGCTGCTTAACCTTCTCCTCAAGCTCAAGGTTAAGGTTTTTTAACTCCTCAAGCATTTTTTTTCTTGATGTAATATCTACCATTACACCTCTGATTCCGGATAATTGATCATTCTCGATAATGCCGGAAGTATATATCAGGGCTGGGAAAAACGCACCTTTTTTTGTTTTGCAAACCACTTCCTGCTCCTGAAAATTCGTTCTGGATGTAATAAGGTCAGTGATATCGCTCTTTTGTTTCTCATGAATATCATCAATCACATCATAAAGGTATAATCCTTTGGCAATGTCCTTTTTAGTATAGTTAAATTTCCTTAGGGCCAGTCTGTTGACAAAGGTAAGTTTGCCCTCCAGGTCTGCTTCAAAAACGACCTGGGGCAGAAGGGCCGCAAAATCCTGAAACTTCTTTTCCGTTTCAGCAACCTTTTTACTTAATAAAATATTGTTGCCTAATTCAATGATCTTTCCCTGCAGTTTATTGTTATCCACAGGTTTTAAGAGGTAGCCTTCTACCCCAAGATCTATAGACCTGATGAGATAATCAACCTCTGAATGCCCTGATATCATAATAACTTTTACCTGGGGCTGGATTTTCTTGATCTGCTTGATCATGCCAAGCCCGTCCAGTTCAGGCATCATGATGTCCGTAATGATAATGTCAGGATTTTTCTCCTTGAAAACAAGAACTCCTTCCAGGCCATCAGCTGCAGTATAAACTTCATCTACTATATTCTTGATAAATTCATAATATACCATCTGAGAGAGCTTATCATCTTCAACCAGAAGGACTGAAAGATTGAGTTTTTTCATTGCAGCTAAAAAAAATAAATATTACGCTATAACAAAAATAACAATTAACTTAGTCTTTACACTACGTAGGAACACGTAGCTCAATTTAGGTATTTACAGATAGCGGAAAATGCTTAAAAATGATGTACTTTTACAGATGTACTTTATAAAGTGTTCATTCATAAGTAGTTCAAATATTTATTGACATGAAGAAAATACGAATACTAATCGTTGAGGATCATGAAGTTGTAATTAAAGGTATCAAGACACTTCTTGAGCCTTATGATGATCTGGAGGTCGTTGGCTATGCCCTCGATAGCGAGGAAGCTATGAAAAGAACAGAAGAATTGAGGCCGGATATCATTATAATGGATATTAACCTTCCTGAGGTATCAGGTATTGAGGTTACAAAAATGGTAAGTGATAAATTCCCCCTTAGCAAGGTGATCTATTATACTTCTCATGTGGATGAAGAGTTAATCACACAGGGCTTTGAAGCGGGTGCTTTTGGATATGTGCCAAAAAATTTCAAGCCACAGGAGCTTATTGAAGCCATTCATATGGTTCATGGAGGTCAAAAGTTCATGAAAGGCATCGTAAGTGAGAAATTTATTGCCAGTTACCTGAAGTCAGAAAAGGAAAAGAAATTAAAACAGGATATTCCTTTATCTGAGAGGGAACTAGAAGTATTAAAACATATGAGCCTTGGATTAAGTAACAAGCAAATTGCTGATAAATTATACATCAGTATCCGGACGGTGGAAACGCATAAACACAATTTAATGAAGAAATTAAACATTTATTCCACAGCAGAACTGGTCATTTATGCCATCCAAAACAATATAATAAAGATCTGAAACACTTGATTACGTAGAATTACGTAGGTTATTAAGAGTATGGTGTTGATATTTTAATGAAATAACTTATTGACCTGAAGCAAGTTTAGGTTTACATTTGTCGGGTAATCGTATCGTAATTTATTAGATTTGGGTTTTGTATTCCGGGGTTCTCTCAAGAGCTCCGGAATCATTTTTTATAGAAATCAGTAAAAGCTTGTTAATATTCTGTTTGCAGTCTTTTACCTTTATCCTCTTCCAGATTCCAGGCTCCAGAATCCAAAACTCAAAATTGAGCTGTCACTTTCATGCATTCATCCACCCAACCATAGAGCATCCTTTTTTTTGTAAATTTATAATTCGAATAGGATAGCTCACTTTCCAGCCACCATCAGCAAGAATTTGAGAAAGTACCATTCGAAAATTGCCCTTTCTTTCAGGCTGTTTCTTTGGGCAAGTTGAAGCGTAGCGGAAATCCCGCTTAAGCGGGGCAAAGAAATGAAAGAAAAGGAAATGCCTGAAAGCCAAACCTTACTTAATGACCAACCGGGAAGAATATGAGGCTGGTGTGAAAATTATGGATACTTTTATTGGGGGAAAGGGTGTATCCCTTTCAAAACTAATTATTGTGGACAAGGAAGGGCAGCATATTGAAACATCCAATTAACCGAAATTGCCCAGGTTTGAAAATTTTAAAAAAGTGAACTGCTGGAGTATGATGTGTTTGAGAATAAAATGCCTCTGACCAATCCTGCTGAAAATGCAGACAAATTAGATGACGAATTTTTAAAATCGAAATTCAATAAAGATTCTGTATGATATTTTAACTAAAACGATATTATGAACCATATCCCAATCAATCAGAATAAATTTATCAACCCGAATTTAAATGGGTTGGAAAAATCTGAAACCCTCGCAATAAATGAACGGTCAAAAGAGCTCATTGCAAAAGGTAAAAAGGTTTACTGCTTTGGACTTGGGCAATCACCTTTTCCTGTACCAAATTGTGTTGTTGAGGCTTTACGTCATAATGCGGCACAAAAGGATTATTTGCCAGTAAAAGGGCTTTTGCAGCTGCGAGAAGCTGTTGCTGAATTTCATAGAAAAAAAGACAGTGTTGAAGCTGTTGCTGAGAATGTAATTATCGGGCCTGGGTCAAAAGAACTTGTTTTTTTACTTCAATTGGTATTCAACTGTGAAATAATTATTGTCAGTCCATGCTGGGTCTCTTACATACCTCAGGCAAAAATTATTGGGAAAAAGATTTCTGTTATACACAGTTCTTATGAAGATAAATGGCAATTGACACCTAAGTTATTTCGCGATTACCTGAACAGGCGAAATATAAAGGATACACTTACATTAATGATCTTAAATTATCCGGGCAATCCTGATGGTGTTTCTTTCAGTGAAGAATATTTGAAAGAAATAGCAACTATGGCCAGAGAAAACAATATTTACATCCTGTCGGATGAAATATACGGACAATTGCATCATTCAGGCCGGCATATATCGATTGCAAAGTATTATCCAGAAGGAACGATCATAAGCTCCGGGCTATCTAAATGGTGCGGTGCCGGAGGTTGGCGCTTAGGAACATTTACGTTCCCGGAAAATTTAAATTGGATTTTAGAAAAAATGGCAATTGTTGCAAGTGAAACATATACATCCGTAAGTGCTCCTATTCAATTTGCAGCAGTAAAAGCCTTCAAAGGTGGAACCGAAATAGAAGAATATCTTTGGCATGTGCGAAAAGTCCTTTCGAAAGTCGGGAATGAATGTTCCGTAAAATTGAATAATGCCGGAATCAGAACACATGCTCCTGTTGGTGGGTTTTATCTTTTTCTTGATTTCTCGAATTTTACCGAAAAAATACATTCAAGAGGGATAAAATCATCAAAGGAACTTTGCACTGCCATATTGAATGATACAGGCGTTGCTGTACTTGAAGGATGTTCTTTCAATTGTAAGGAAGATATATTTACTGCAAGGATGGCTTATGTTGATTTTGACGGTGCCAGGGTATTGGCAGCAGCTAAAACGATTCCTATTCATGAGCCATTACCAGCTTCCTTTACAAAAACATACTGCAACAAAGTGATTGAAGGTGTTAATGAATTGATAAAATGGTTTAATTAATCATCTGAATTTCATACTGCTGTGGGCTGGTCTCAAGAACTTTCTCAGGCCAGCAGTATTTGGATCATATGTTTTTGCCGGATGGATCTATCCCATTAGTCCCTGTAAATATTTCCCTGTATACGATCCTTTTTGCTTCAGGATGTCCTCCGGCCTTCCTTCGAAAACCAGTTTTCCACCCTCATCGCCACCTTCAGGACCAAGGTCGATGATCCAGTCGGCAGCCTTAATGATTTCCTGGTTATGTTCAATAACGACAAGAGAGTGACCGGTATCCAGCAGGGCATTAAATGCATTCAACAGGTTATGGATGTCATGGAAATGCAATCCAGTAGTAGGTTCATCAAAAACAAAAAGGGTAGGGGATTCATTGCTGCCACGGGCAAGGAAATATGCAAGTTTAATCCTTTGCGCTTCACCGCCACTGAGTGTGCTTGATGATTGTCCCATTCTCAGGTAGCCCAGGCCTACATCCTGCAAGGGCTTTAATTTCATTATGATCCTTTTTAAGGTAGCGGTCTGTTTTTCGCAGTTCTCAAAAAATGCAATAGCTTCATCAATCGTAAGCTCAAGGATGTCACTGATATTTTTGCCCTTATATTGAATTTCAAGCACCTCTTCTTTAAAGCGGCTACCGCCACAATGGTCGCATTTAAGGTAGATGTCGGCCATGAACTGCATTTCAATCTTAACAACGCCTTCACCTTCACATTCTTCACATCTCCCACCGGGAACATTGAAAGAGAAGAACCCGGGTTTAAAATTCCGAACCTTGGCCAGTTGCTGGTCTGAAAAAAGGGATCGAATGTCATCGAATGCCTTAATATAGGTTGCAGGATTTGAGCGGGAAGAGCGTCCAATGGGGTTTTGATCTACAAATTCCAAAGCTTTGACCTGTTCAGTATCACCTGAAAGGTGAAGGTATTTTCCGGTTTTTCCTGCAAAACCGCCATGCAGCTTCTTCAATGCCGGATATAAAATATTGCTGACAAGGGATGATTTTCCGGACCCACTGACTCCCGTTACCACCGTCATAATCTGAAGCGGAAAAGATACATCCAGGTTCTTCAGGTTGTTTTCCATAGCCCCGTGAATACGGATAAACTCTTTCCATTTTCTACGTTTGTCAGGGATGGGTATTTTTCGTTTCCCTGTAAGGTATGCAGCCGTTAAACTGTTTTCGTCTTTAAGTAGGTTTGCATAAGTACCATTATATACCAGTTCACCACCCTGGCTGCCTGCCATGGGGCCTATATCAATGATATGGTCGGCTGCCCGGATAATATCCTGGTCATGCTCAACTACGATCACCGTGTTGCCCAGGTCGCGTAATTGCTGGAGCACATGGATCAGGCGATGCGTGTCCCTTGGATGAAGCCCGATGCTGGGTTCATCAAGAATATACATGGATCCAACAAGGCTGCTTCCTAATGAGGTGGCAAGGTTGATCCTTTGTGATTCTCCACCGGAGAGTGACGATGACAATCGATTCAAATTCAAGTAGGAAAGTCCAACATCTGACAGGTATTGCAATCTGTTGCTGATTTCAAGAATGAGTCTTTTACCCACTTTCTCATCATGCTTGCTTAGCTTCAATGATTTAATCTTTTTAAGCAAGCTTTCAATCGGCAAAGAAACGGCATCGCTAATGCTCATGCCATCAACCTTCACATAGTTTGCATCTTTGCGAAGGCGTGTTCCTTTGCATTCAGGACAAGTGGTTTTTCCGCGGTAGCGTGAAAGCATTACCCTGTATTGTATTTTATACGTTTGTTCTTCTACTTCCCTGAAAAATTCATCCAGGCCGGAAAAATATTCATTTCCGCTCCATAAAAGCGCATATTCTTTTTCATTGAGTTCATAAATCGGCTTATGAACAGGGAAATTGAAATTATGGGCGCTGTTGATCAGGGCATGTTTCCATTCACCCATTTTCTCACCCTTCCAGCAGGCGATGGCATCTTCGTAAACAGAAAGGCCTTTATTCGGGATTACCAGGTCGGGGTCAATACCAATAATATTGCCGAAACCTTCACAACTTTTGCACGCTCCGTAAGGATTGTTAAATGTAAACAGGTTAACGCTTGGCCTTTCAAAGATGATACCGTCCCGTTCAAATTTATTTGAGAATTTATATTGTTTATCACCCTGAACATCAATGATGCATGTTCCTGCACCTTCATAAAAAGCGGTTTGAACAGAATCGGCTATGCGCGACCGCAGATCGCTGTTGTCAGGATTATTCAGTATCCTGTCTACGAGGATGAAAATATTTTTTGGATTGCTGGAAATATTGTTTTTCTCTAATGCCTCGGTGATCCTGAGCATCTGATCAACATCTACGATCCTGCTGAAGCCTTGCTGGTGATATACACTCAATTGTTCGAGCACAGTGCGTTCCTGTTTGAGCAGGAGGGGTGCCATAATCCTGGCTTCAGTGCCTTCAGCTAATTGAATGATGAATTCAGTAACATCTTCCACATTTTTACGCGACACCTCTTTACCCGATATCGGAGAGTATGTCTTTCCGATTCTGGCGAATAAAAGCTTCAGGTATTCATATATTTCAGTTGAAGTTCCAACTGTTGAACGCGGATTTCTGGTATTTACCTTCTGTTCTATGGCAATTGCAGGGGATATACCTGTTATCATTTCCACTTCCGGTTTGCTCATCCTGCCAAGGAATTGACGGGCATATGAACTTAAACTTTCAACATAACGACGCTGACCATCAGCATATAAGGTGTCGAAGGCAAGAGATGATTTTCCTGACCCGGAAAGGCCTGTGATCACAATCAGCTTATTTCTTGGTATAGAAACATCAATATTTTTCAGATTGTGGACCCGTGCGCCCTTAATATATATAAACTCCTTAGGATCAGGTAAATTCATTTTTATGTTTGGATAGGATAAGATGCAAGAATACTGCAAAATTATTTAAAAAAGTTTGGAATTGACGCTTAAATAATTATATTTGCATGATTGTTGCAACAAAATAGACGCAATAAGAGTATAATTCGAACAAAACAGCCCCAATTGGGGTTTCACTAAAAAACAGGAGGACGATTATCGATTAATATTTACCCTTTTTAACTTAACCATACTCTAAAAAGGGAGGCCTATGAAAGCCTGTAAAACTAGCGATAGCCAGTTAATTACTGAATATTTAGATGGTAATCAAAATAGTCTTGAGCTCCTGATTCACCGTCACAAGAACAGAGTTTATGCTTACATCCTTATGGTTGTAAAGGATAAACAATTAGCCGATGATATCTTCCAGGATACCTTCATCAAAGTGATCAATACAATGCAAGCTGGATCCTATAAGGAAGAAGGCAAATTTATACAATGGGTGATGCGAATCGCACATAACCTGATCATTGACCACTTCCGTAAATCAAAACGTATTCCTGTTGTTGACAATGACAAAAGCGAATTTGATATATTTGACACCATACAGTTTACGGATGCTTCTGTTGAGGACAAGATGATCCTTGACCAGATCTACAAAGATGTCCGTGAATTGATCGAACATCTTCCCCAGGAACAAAAGGAAGTACTGTTCATGCGCCACTATTCCGATATGAGTTTCAGGGATATAGCTGAACAGACGGATGTCAGCATTAACACGGCTTTAGGACGTATGCGCTATGCGCTTATCAACCTTCGTAAACTTATCAAGGAGAAGGACATTGTTTTAACTAGGTAAGTGCCTCGATATCGCTGATGTTTTGATGCATAATTAATCTTCAAGCAGCATCCTGTTTCATTTTTATTTTTTTTCTGGCTTTTAATAATAAAGGCATATTTCTGTCGTTATAAGTGTGAACTTTAACATTTTTTAACTAACGATACAATATGCCAAAAACCTCTACGCCAAAACAACAATCAGACACTACAAAATTGAAAAGAGCGATGCTTGCCGGCCCCGGGGAACAATCCCTCAGAAACATCCTTGCCTATGCAAAAGCGCTCGAAGTGGTGCAAACAAGAATGACCGGAGCGGTCAATTTAGTAATGAATTAAAAATCCGGCCCCTCAGAAATGTGGGGCCTTTTTTGATCAGTCGAGAATAATTTCATCTTCTTCCCGCCAGGCTGGATCTACTATACAGATAAAAACCAGATCTATATTCCCGGTATTTTCAATATATTGGATGCTATAGGGCGGGATATAGATAGCCTGCCCCGGAAAAACTATTTCCCTTTCTGCATCTATATGCATTTCCCCTTCTCCTTCCAAAATATAATATACTTCAGAGGTTTTTAAGCTGTGTTTTAACGATTTAAGCCCGGGTTTCAATGTCGCATGGGCGAGGCTGTACCTTAAGGCCAATGCTGCCTTGTCAGGATGAAGAAGTTCTCGTAAGATGGTATTGTCGCCTGCTGTAAATTCTTCGCAGTCCTTGAGGGCTTTAATGTACATGAAGTTGATAGTTAATTTGTTACGAATGTCTACTCCTGAAATTCTTTCATCACTTCCACTGTCTGCTCGAGATGATCCTCAGCCACCTGTAGCTCTACCTCCATGCTTGGTAAGAAATTCATTACCTGTGTAGTGAGCTCATTTTTTAAATGGCAGGGTATGCCTGCGTTTTCCAACATACTTTTTAAAATTACCAGCTCATTGATGTCGTGAGAAGATCTGATTGTGATGAATTTCATTAAATAAAGGCGTTGGTTTAGGATGTAAAGTTATGCATTTCAAATTAATCTCAAACCCTCTGATTGGCTGATTGATGATGGATTATCCTCTTTCGTTAAAACTACTGAGGAAATCTGAAATCTGAAGTTTGAAATCTGAAGTTTGAACTTCTTCAGCATCCAGTATTAAGTGCTGAATCCCGACTTTGTTCACCGAAGCAACCATTAACCAGCAACCAGTGACCAGAAACCAGTTTTATCTATCTTTGTACTACATGACAAAAAAAGAAAAGTTTCAATATTTTATCGACTATTTTAAGGTGAATATGCCGGATGCCCAAACAGAATTAGATTATGGCACTCCATACGAATTGCTGGTGGCTGTTATACTGTCGGCACAATGCACTGATAAACGCGTTAACCTGATCACTCCTGAGTTCTTTAAGAGTTTTCCTACTGCGGATCAACTGAGTGATGCAACACTGGAACATGTATTTGAATTGATCAAAAGCTGTTCATATCCCAATAATAAGGCTAAAAACCTGATCGGGATGGCAAAAGTCCTTTCTGAAGAATTTAATGGAGTTGTGCCGTCTGATGTAGATGAATTGCAAAAGATGCCCGGCGTAGGCCGTAAAACGGCCAATGTAATTGCTTCAGTCGTTTACAGAAAGCCTGCCATGGCTGTCGATACGCATGTTTTCAGGGTTTCGGCAAGGATTGGTTTGTCGACGAATGCAAAAACGCCTCTTGATACTGAATTGCAACTGGTAAAATATATTCCTGAAGATTTGATACATCTTGCACACCACTGGCTGATCCTCCACGGAAGATATACCTGCCTTGCACGAAAACCCAAATGCGAAGCATGTGGATTGAAGGATATTTGCAACTTTTATAAAAAAAAACCTGACTAAAAGTGCGACATTTTGTTGAAAACTGTATTAATAATTAGAAGGGCAAACAAGTCAAAATAAGTATCTTTGCCTTAGTAGCTGAATAATAATTATAATATGTTGAAATTGAAAGAAGGCGATCCTGCTCCGGGCTTCAACGCAGTGGATCAATACGGAAAAGAAATTAAACTATCTGATTTTGCAGGCAGAAAGCTGATATTATATTTTTATCCCAAAGACAATACTCCCGGCTGCAATGCAGAGGCCTGTAATTTGCGCGATAATCATGTGCAATTGAATGCTGATGGCTACGAAGTAGTAGGCGTAAGCGCTGATAATTCAGCTGCACATATGAAATTCACGGATAAATTTGGCCTTCCTTTCAGGCTTATACCCGATACAGAGAAAAAGATCATTAAGCTATTTGGTGTGTGGGGGCCAAAGAAATTTATGGGAAGGGAATACGATGGCATCCACCGAACAACATTTGTGATCAATGAGCAAGGGCTCATCGAGAAAATATTCACCAAGGTGAAAACCAAGGAACATACAGAACAGATCCTTGAAGCAATGAATTCATAAAAATAATAATCCAATACCTGATAATATGAGTACTGATAAGAACAATGATAAGATAAGGCTGGAAAAAATGAAAGCCCTGGAACTGACGCTGGGCAATATTGAAAAAAATTATGGCAAAGGCACCATTATGAAACTTGGGGATGATGCCATTGAGAATGTTGAAGCTATTTCTACAGGTAGCATCAGTCTTGACTTTGCCCTGGGAGTGGGTGGTTTGCCAAAAGGCAGGGTAATAGAAATTTACGGACCTGAATCTTCAGGAAAAACGACGCTTGCCCTTCATGCCATAGCTGAAGCTCAGAAAAAAGGAGGGATAGCAGCATTTATTGATGCAGAACATGCCTTCGACAGGTATTATGCCAAAAAACTGGGTATCGATATTGCGAACTTACTGGTATCCCAGCCTGACAATGGTGAACAAGCCCTGGAAATTGTGGATAATCTTATCCGTTCGGGAGCCATTGATATTATTGTAATCGACTCCGTCGCTGCACTTACTCCGCGAAGCGAGATAGAAGGGGAAATGGGTGATTCAAAAATGGGATTGCAAGCTAGACTGATGTCTCAGGCACTCAGAAAACTGACTGCAACCATCAGTAAAACAGGTACTTGCTGTATTTTTATCAATCAGCTTCGCGAAAAGATAGGTGTTATGTTTGGAAATCCTGAAACCACAACCGGAGGCAATGCTCTGAAATTTTATGCTTCAGTAAGGATCGATATCAGGCGCATGAACCAAATCAAAGAAGGTGAGAATATTACCGGTAACAGAACCAGGGTGAAGATCGTTAAGAATAAAGTGGCTCCACCATTCAGAAAAGCGGAATTCGACATCGTTTATGGTGAAGGTATTTCCAAATATGGAGAGATCATCGACCTTGGTGTTGACTTTAATATCATTAAGAAAAGTGGATCATGGTTCAGCTATGGTGATACCAAACTCGGACAGGGAAGGGATGCCGTGAAGCACTTGCTCATCGACAATCCTGAATTGGCAGAAGAACTGGAAGGAAAGATCAGATTGATTATGGCTGAAGTTCCTGCCTGAGGCAATTAAAATCAGATAATTATGAAGAACACAATTTACTTTATGCTATTGGCAGCTGTTATGGTATTGGCATCCTGTAATCCCAAAAGCAGTGAGCAGGCTGAAAACCTGAATACCACCGATAGTTTGCCCAAAGGTGTTGAGGATATAACGCTGCTCATTATGCAGGATTCGAGCAATGCATCTTTGTTTGTTGACAGGGCCATGATATATCTTTCTGAAAAGGAACATAATTTAGCCATGCGTGATATGATTACAGCCATACAGATGGATCCCGGAAATACTTCTTATTTACTAGGATTGTCAGACATATACATGAGCATGGGATTGCTGGATAATTGCCTGGAAACACTTCATAAAATACTGGAGGTCGAACCTGAGAATGTTGAATCTATACTGAAGATTGCTGAGATCAATCTCATCCTGAAAAAGTATAAAGAAGCAATCGCCTTTGCCGATAAGGCCATTGCCATTCAAAAATCGAATCCATTGCCCGAATTCATAAAAGGGTACACTTATGCAGAAGCAGGCGATACCGTTGGCGCTATTCAGTGTTATCTTGAAGCTGTAAGCAAGGATCAATCATATTATGACGCGTATATTCAATTGGGACTGATTTACAGCGTGGCAGGAAATCGCCTTGCCATCGACTATTTTAACAATGCATTGAATATTGACCCCCAGAGCATCGAGGCATTTTATGCACTTGCCATGTTTTACCAGGAGGCCGATGATCATGAAAATGCAATTGCCACATATAACAAGCTTTTACTCATTGATCCTCAAAATATCTATGCCTTGTACAACCTGGGATATGTAAACCTGGTCTTGCTTCGTAATTATGAGGATGCCATTGGCTACTTTGATCAGGTACTTGCAATGCAACCTGCCTATTTTGAGGCCCTTTACAATAAAGGCTACTGTTATGAACTTCTGGGTGATTATGCGACTGCCAGGGAGATATATAAAGCCGTGCTTGAAATTGAAACCAATTATGAAAAGGCGATAGCAGGATTAAACAGGGTTTATGAGAAGTAATTTTCAGCTACCTGATGAAGCTTAGCGATCATTGGGCGTGAAACTTCACATTGAATAATCACAGTCTAAGCACTAAAATCCTTTATAAGATAAGGCTTCCTATCTGATAAACTGTAAAGGCTGATAACCAAGCTAAAACAGTAGTATAGCTGACTACAAAGAGTGCCCATTTCCATTTTCCTGATTCTTTTTTTATTGCAGCGATCACGGCAATACAGGGGAAATATATCAGTACAAAGATCATGAATGAAAGTGCTACAAGCGGATTGAATATTTTTTGACCTTTTTTGGGCCCTTGAGTATAGGTCTGAGCCCTGAGTTTATCCACAAGTCCTTTGTTTTCATCCGGATCACCAACTTCATACAATACGCCCATGGTGCTCACCACAATTTCTTTTGCAGCACCGCCAGCAATCAGGCTGACTGTCATTTTCCAGTCAAACCCCAATGGCCTCATTACCGGTTCAACGAAACGGCCAAGGCGGCCAATGAAACTCAATTCCTGACGATGGCCATTCTTCTGGATCTCTATACGCCTGATAGCAGCTTTCTTTTCCTGCATCAATATGCTTAATCCTTCGGTATTGTCTTGTTCGCTTTGAATCAGTGTATTGTATTGATTTTCAATACCGGCGATCTCCTGATCATAAGCGAGTAGCTTGGATTCACTCCGTGGGAAATAACCAAGCATCCATATGATTACGGAAGCAAGCAGAATAATACCACCCATCTTTCTCAGGTATTGCGAACCTTTGTGCCAGGTATGCCTGAAAGTATTTTTTACAGTTGGGAAGCGATAGGGTGGCAGTTCCATTACAAAAGGTGTTTCCTCCGATCGGAACATCGTTTTCTTCAGAATAATCGCAACCAATGCAGCAAGGAGGATTCCCAGTATGTAAATTGAAAAGAGTATGCTTCCCTGGTTCTTTGTAAAAAAGGCACTGATGATCAATACATAAACAGGATACCTTGCACTGCAGGACATCAAGGGGGTAATGAACATGGTGACAAGGCGATCGCTTCGGCTTTCAATGGTACGTGTAGCCATTATGGCAGGAACATTGCATCCAAATCCCATTAACAGTGGAATGAATGACCGGCCGTGCAGGCCTACCTTATGCATGATGCGGTCGACAATAAAGGCCACCCTTGCCATATAACCGCTATCCTCCATTAATGATATGAATAGAAAGAGAATCAGAATGTTAGGTAAAAACACAATGACACCGCCAACTCCTCCGATGATACCATTCACAACCAGGTCTCGTATCATGTTGTCCGGCATAAGGGCCGATATTTCGCTGCCCGTAAAATCCACCAATTGAGTGATCCAATCCATAGGATAGGATCCGATAAGGAAGGTAGTCTCAAACATCAGCCACATAAAGAAAAAGAAAATGGGATAACTGAGGTATTTACTGGTAATGAAACTATCAACAAACCTTGATCGCCTGCCTTTCTCTTTTTTACCTGCTTTAAAGGTTTCTGCAAGAGCACCGCTTATAAAGCCGTAGCGGGCATCGGTAATGAGTGTTTCTGTGTCGTCGCGATGAAGCTTTTCAAGCTTGGTGATCTCTTTTTTAGCCTTTTCACGGATTTCAGCAATGTTTCCCTTACTCTCAAGTACAGATGTTACTGATTCATCCTTCTCAAGCAACTTCAAAGCATAATACCTGGGCGCTGCAGGATCAGGCGCACTGCTGTCTTTCTTAATTATTTCCTGCAGAAGGCCAATGGATTCTTCAATATCATTTCCATAGTTAATATGGATATGCCTTACAATTGGATCCCGGTCTTCATAAACATCGATGACTTTTCTGAAAAGTGAATCTATCCCCCTGTTTTTATTCCCTATAGTAGGTACAAAGGGTACGCCAAGCATCCTGCCAAGGGCTTCATGATCAAACTGGTCTCCCATATCCAGCATTTCATCATGCATATTCAGAGCAACCACTACCCTGATATCCATATCGATAAGCTGCATTGTGAGATACAGGTTCCGCTCAAGGTTGGATGAGTCGATTACATTCACAACAATATCGGGCAATTTCTCACGAATATGCTCTCTTACAAATAGTTCTTCAGGTGTGTAATGCGACAATGAATAGGTTCCGGGCAGGTCTGTGAGGTTAAAGGTGTATCCATCGAGACTGAAGTGTGCTTCCTTTGAATCAACGGTAACGCCACCATAGTTTCCGGTCATTTGTTTTGATCGCGAAGCGAAATTGAAGAGAGTGGTCTTTCCTGAATTTGGATTTCCCACAAGGGCCACATCTATCACCCGGCCTTTTTCATGGGCGATTTTCTCAAGTGGATCTGCCTCAATCACCCCTTCGAATTGCCCATTTATGTTATAATTTTTTAGTTCATCCTTTGTGACTACCTCAATGAGTGCTGCCTCATTGCCTCTGAGACTTACTTCACATCCCATGATCTTATAATCAATGGGGTCTTTTAAGGGAGCATACTTGATTACAGTAACCTCTTTGCCTTTCACAAAGCCCATTTCTGTAATGCGCTTCCTGAAAGCACCACGGCCTCTCACCTTGGTGATGAAGCCTTTTTCGCCCACTTTCAGATCGCTCAGTGATGTCACTTGTTTTAATTTAGAATAAATAAAAGAAGGCAAATGTATTCATTCTAAATTACAAAACGCCCATGTGGCATTCTAAACTTTGTCTAAATAAGGAGAATGAGAAATAGCTATGGATTCGGACTAAATGGGCTATAAATCAGTATAATCATCTTCAATAAGATGTTTGTACAGAAGATAGTGTATGTTTTTTTGTACACGCAGGATCTTAAATCCCCAATTGGTTTGGTATAGTCTTCTGCATTCTGAAACTGAATTTATAATGGAATCGCCCGTATTTTTGCTATAAAGGAAAACAAAATCTTTAAGGTCCTGGTAAACATCAGTCAGGCATTCAGCCATACTTCCTTTGGTGATCTCATCATCATTGAAAACGGATTCATCAATAAACCAGAACTCATCATCTTTTCCGAATTTGTTCCTGATCTCATTGAAAATATTTTCCCAGACTTCCTCTGTAACAAAACGTTCTATGAATTCTGGGTTTTCCACCTCCAATTCTGGTAGGAGTGAGCCTTTAAGATAAAGCAAGGGACCCATCCTTTGTAAGTATTGCAATATCTCTTCTTTACTGTAATCATATGACTTTTCAACGAACATACAATATTCATTGGCCACAGTAAGTATTTCCAGAATTTGTTTCTTTTGGATGAGGGCATCCTGCTTGTCAGTCATAGTAATGCTTTAATTTGTTATAATACAGAGACTTATATTGTTTTCTTTTAGATACAGTAAATACAAATTTCTTAATAAATTTTGGATTTGTCGCATGAATCCTTATTTTTATGATCAGCCTGAATATTATGAACCAATTGGAGTTAAAAAATAAATTGCTTGAAGTTTGTTTGACAGAGATTGATGAGCGTGCTGAAGCACTGCGTAAGGAAATGGAGGATGCTCAACAAAGTGCCAATGATTACGGACAGCCAAAAGATCGATATGATTCATATCGTACGCAATTACTACGGAAACGGGATATGTTTGGACAGCAATTACAAAAGATTCTTGAACAACGCCATATGCTGGGAAAAGTTGATGGAGATAAGCAATATAAAAAAGTTGAATTTGGCGCAATGGTAACTACAAACAAGCAGGTAATATTAGTTTGTATCGGGCTTGGGAAAGTTGAATTCGAAGGCGATGAATATTTTGTAGTTTCACCAGTTGTCCCTTTTTATAAGGCTATGGATACCATGAAGAAGGGTGATTCTTTTGAATTTCGCGGACAAAAATTTGAGATACTGGATATATGCTGATTATCTGTAAATGACTATGTTGGGAGATCTTGGCAAGAAGTTTTCAAATTTGGGCGTTGGAATACCACCCATGCTCCAAACCATATTATTTTGATCTGCAGGAGCATTTGGATAAAATCCCACACTGAGTTCCAGCGTATTGAATACTAAATTGTTGTTCCTGATCCTGATTCCCAGGCCATAACCTGAATAAACATAATTGTCAAGAATTGATTTGTTTTCCGGACCGATCATACCAAAAGTTGCATAAGCAAAGAAAACGAAGCGGAAACCTAAAAACACCCAGGGAGTAAAAACCACCGGTTCAACTGTAACGCTAAGTCTTTTTTGTCCGAGCAATAGATTGCTGCCGAAGCCCATTATACCGTTGTCACCTTCAAAGCGAAGGAAATCACCTGCTAGCCTCTCATAACCCATTGTATATTGTAATCTTGAAAATATGCGTACGTTGTTATGTCTTATCCTGAATAACTGGGAAGCATGCGAAAACTCGGTATGAAATAATCCTTCTTCGGCCCGGCCGTCCTTGAAGTAGCTTCCAAGGCTGATCTTAGCAAATACAAAACCGAAATTAGGGATGAATTCGCCGGCAGAAAAGGTAAACCCAGAATACAACCGGTTATAGTATTCACCAATTTCATAGCCGCTGGTTATGTTCAATCGGTAACCAAAAGGAATATTTTCTGTTCTCCCGAACTCGAAAAAGTAATTTGATTGATAAAAATTGTTTTGAGAAATACTTAAACTTGCCAGGAAAAGCGTTGTATTCCTGTATCTTGGGACAATATCTGGACTTAGATATGGACGCTTATTAAAATATTTTCTGATCACATTCAAGCCGGGAGTCAGGTAAATGCCATGTCGTTCAGGTCTGGGAGATCTGGCGATCAGGTAAGCATGGCCAATGTATGCATTTTGCAGTTCGAGGTCAATATCTTGTTCCGTAAGCACGGAATCTTTGTTAAGGTAATAGTCGTCAAATATATAGCGGCTGTAACTCATGCCCAAACCTGTATTGATTATAGGAGGGAGGTAGCCTCTTGAGAAACTGATATGATACTGATGCTGATCGTCAATGATTTCATAACCCATGTCTCCTTTAATAAATGATCCATTGATGTTTTGAATTGTATACCTGCCACTTTCAAAACGTATTAGCGGATCACGGTTTGTCAATGCAGAAAATTCCATTTCTGCCCTGTGCCCAAGCCCGAAAAGATTTTCATTCCATACTTTTAAAGAGAAATTATTAGAACTCTTTAGGATTGGGCTAAAACCAAAAGCAAATTTGTCCCTGGTGATGAACAGGATGTCGACAGAATCGGAATTTTCAATTGGAATGACAATGATCCTTGTGTCGTTTATATAGGGTAACTGTCTTATAAGTACTTCATTATCAGATAAAACAAGAGGGTTGACCAATTCTCCGCTACTTATTAAAAGGCTATTTTTTAGAACGTAAGACCGTGTTGGGATATGCATGGAATTCCCAAATCTTCCCATCCATGAATAGGCCAGCCCGGCTGTGTCACTCAAGCTTGGTCCAAAAGGCTCCAATGATTTAAAACGAATATTCCGAATGACCTTGCCTTCATATTTATCATATGGATTGCTGGCATTGCTGAGCTCTCCTTTGGCAGAAAACTGCCCGCCTTCCGGTTCCACAAATGCAAGCTGATAAAGAGATTGAACCACTTTATTGTCTGAGCTTCTCATCCTGATATTCTTATAAGCATCGGCATTGTTCAGAGGAGGATATCTGGAAACCATATAATCTTTATCAATCGGAATGATGACAAGAGAATCATTCTTGACAAAAAAGTTGGTATCTGAAGAAATAAAGAACCGTCCACCCTTCACCTTAACTTTTGTGGTTCTCCCATTATTCTGAGCATGGAGATGAGTAGGGGGGACAGCCCATATAAAAAAAACGAGAAGCAGATTAAATGCAATACCAAACTTCTGCAAGTTGACTGTCATTAAACAAATTTAATCATTCATTTCCGCTATAGCAAACTGAACCTTGATTAAGAAAACATTTCTATAAAAAAAACTTTTTTTAATAAAAAAAACGATCATAAATTTCATATGAAGGAATGTTTACAAATGTAATTACAATTGTAAACAGAAATAATGTAAGGTGCAGTAGTATAGTAAGTTAAAACATCATGTTGTGATAGGAGGTAAATGCTTCAAAATACTGAGAAAGTCACAATTGTAAACAGAGCCTAAAATAGAATAATAAATATTATATAAAGAACTAGTATTCAGTTAAAAATAGGATGTATATAAACAATAGGTTTAATCCTATTGAAGTTTGCAGGGAATTTTTATATAATTCAGTTAGTATATTTAAAATCAGTATATTATATGTTATTTGTTTGTAGTTATTTATTGGTTACAATTGTATACAATACTTACTTACACATGTAATCAAATATTATTGTACATTTGTAAACGTAATGAATACCTAAGTTACTTTTGTATACTATGCTTGAAAGGATATCACAGCTCTTAAAATGGAAGAAAATAAGTGCCTCTCAGTTCGCTGATGCGATCGGTGTGCAACGTTCCAGTGTATCACATGTTTTGTCAGGAAGGAATAAGCCAAGCCTGGATTTTGCCACAAAGATCATCATCACCTATCCTGAAATTAATGCGGATTGGTTGCTTAGTGGGAAGGGTGATATGTTGAAAGTTGAAAACCGTCCAGATGAGGATATTTCTCAAAGGGATCCGCAGACCAGGATCGAAATGGAGCATTTTGGGGAGGAATCTACTGAGGTAACGGAAAAATTACCTGTAAAAGCTACTGAAGTAGCCAAAAAAAGAAAAACCGGAAGCAGAATATCTGCTACCGGTTCCAAGACAATCGATAAGATTGTGTTTTTCTATCAAGATGGGACATTCAGTGAATATGTCCCTGAAGACTGAATTTAAAACCTTTCTAGTGCTGAGAAGAAGAAATTACCTTCAATTTCAGCATTTTCATCGCTATCAGAGCCATGAACGGCATTTTCCCCCAGGGAAGTACCATATAGCTTACGAATCGTTCCCTCGGCTGCTTCTGCAGGATTGGTGGCACCTATAAAGTTACGCCATGCCTCAACTGCATTGTCTTTTTCAAGAATTGCTGCAACAATAGGCCCGGATGACATGAATGCAGTCAATTCACCATAAAAAGGACGTTCACTATGTACTGCATAAAAGGCTTTTGCCTCTTCAAGGCTTAATTTTGTGTATTTCATTGCTTTGATCTTAAAGCCACCTTCAGCTATCATACCCATGATAGGGCCAATATAGCCTTTACGAACTGCCGTCGGCTTTATCATGATCAATGTTTTTCTTCCGCTCATATTCAAATATTTTAATTAATGAGTTGCAAAAATAATAATAACTGACATTCGTTAGCAATTCAAACATATCTTTTATTTAATTTAGTGCCGCCGTTTCAATTCACTAAAGCATTTCATTTGAAAATCAACAATATATCTGAGATACAATCACTCCTCGACACTTGTTCGAAGCTGGTGGTTACCACACATACCAATCCCGATGGAGATGCAATTGGCTCTTCTCTTGCACTTTATCACTTTTTAAAAGCCATAGGAAAGGATGTTGCTCTTGTAGTTCCGAACGAGTACCCGGAGTTCATTTCCTGGCTTCCCGGAAATGAAGACATCATCATTCATCTCAAAGAAAGCAAGAAGGCCAAGGCTTTATTGCATGCAGCAGACCTAATTTTTAGTCTGGATTACAATGCTTTACACAGGTCGGGGAGCCTTCAGGATATTTTGAAAGCCTGTGAGGCTAAAAAGGTCATGATCGATCACCATCCACATCCTGCCCGGGAGGATTTTGATTTTTTAATTTCCACTACGGCCATATCTTCCACTGCTGAGCTGATTTATGAATTTATATTGGCATTGGATGATCATGCCATCATCAGCAAAGAAATTGCAACATGCCTGTATGTCGGTATCATGACGGATACCGGCTCATTCAGCTTTTCCTGCAATAGACCGCAAACATTTATTGTTACTGCCCGCTTGCTGGAAACCGGGATTGATGGGGAATGGATACACCGAATGGTTTATGATACATTTTCAGAGGACAGGCTCAGGCTTATGGGGTTTGCTCTTTCTGAGAAACTAGTCGTAAAAGAGGAGTTTGCTTCGGCATATATTGCCCTTTCAAAGGAAGATCTGAACAGGTTCAATTACAGGGTAGGCGATACGGAGGGGCTCGTAAACTATGCGCTTTCTATAAAAGGAATCTCGATGGCTGTTCTGCTTACTGAACGCAAGGATCGTATTCGCCTGTCATTCAGATCTAAAGGTGATTTTTCTGTGAATGAGATCGCTGCAAATCATTTTAGCGGAGGCGGACATAAGAATGCTGCCGGAGGCGACTCATTTGAATCACTCGATAAAACCATAGAAAAGCTGGATAATCTACTTCCTATATACAAGGAAGCTATCCTGAATACGAAAGAATAATGAACTCCTGCAACCCTTCATATATCAAAGTGCTTAGTCTGTCAGTATTAATCATCATAATGCTCTCGGCTTGCAATCAGGAAGAACCAAAAGTGAAAAGAGCGGACCGGCAGGAAATAGAAAAGCAGTTGATGGAGGCTAACCAACACGTAGTGAAGACTGAAGCCCGGCATATTGAGGATTTTCTTGCCCGATATAAGTGGGATATGAAAGAAACCGGCAGCGGTTTGTTTTACATGATTTATGAGCAGGGAACCGGAGAAAAAGCAGCAAAAGGGATGGTTGCAACCATTGCCTACACCATTAAGCTGATAACAGGTGATATCGTTTACAGCTCTGAGTCGGCAGGCCCTCTGGCCTTCCAGATAGGAAAAGGGGATGTGATCAGTGGCCTGGAAGAGGGGATTTTGTTACTTAAGCGTGGCGACAAAGCAAAATTTATTATACCTTCGCACCTCGCTTATGGGCTGGTGGGTGATGGAGATCTGATCCCGGGCAAAGCAACACTTATTTATGATATTGAATTACTGAAAATAGATTGATCCATTTAATTAAAACATTTACAATGAAGTATTTGAAACAAATAATGGTCATGTTAATGACCGTTTTATTGCTGGCCTCCTGCGGTGATGGCTACAAAACTACCGATACCGGCTTAAGGTATAAATTTCATGTCCAGAATGATGGTGAAAAACCAAATGTTGGTGATTTTATTACCATTGACATGTTTTATGGGATTGCCGACAGTATACTGTTCGACAGTAAAAACATCCCTAATGGCTTAACCTTTCCACTTGATTCACCTTATTTTGCCGGTGACTTGTTTGAAGGTATTCAGATGATGAGTAAGGGTGATAGTGCTACTTTTATAATGAGCGCTGATTCATTTTTCCTGGTCATTGCACGTGCTCCTTCACTTCCTCCTTTTTGCGAACCAGGCAGTGATATGACTTTCGAGGTTAAATTAAAAGATTTTAAATCTCAGGCTGAGCAGCAACAAGCTGATGCAGCAGAACTTGAAGAACTAAAAGTGAAATCTGAAACGGAGTTTGCACAATACCTTATTGACAACAACATCACTGTGGAACCTCTCGAATCGGGCCTTATCTTCATTGAAGAAAAAGCAGGCAGGGGAGCACATCCGAAAGTAGATGATATGGTTAGTGTTAATCTTACAGTTACCTTGATTGACGGAACAAAGATCTTCTCTACCCTCGACAGGGGCGAGCCATTTGAATATCAATATGGTCAGAATTTTGATACCAAAGGCCTTGAAGAAGGTGTTGGAATGCTCAAAAAGGGTGGCAAAGCCAGGCTTATCGTACCTCATTCCATTGCTTATGGTGCTGAAGCCAAAGGCCAGATGATTCCTGCTTATTCTACCATTATTTACGACGTAGAACTTGTTAGCATGAGATCAAAAGAAGCTTATGATAAAGAAAGACAAGAAATGCAGGCACAACAACAGGCCCAGGAAGATGTAAGGAAAAACAGTGAAAAAGCTCAACGTGATAAGTATCTGAGCGATAACAATATTACGGTTACACCAACTGCATCAGGACTTTATTATATTGAAAATGAAAAAGGAACAGGCAAAAAAGCCATGCCGGGAAATACTGTAAACGTACACTATACCGGTCGTTTGCTTGATGGTACTAAATTTGACTCTTCCATTGACCGTGGTGAGCCATTTAGCTTCAGGCTGGGTGTTGGCCAGGTGATCAAAGGATGGGATGAAGCCATTGCCTTAATGAATGAAGGTGGAAAAGCCACCCTTATTATACCTTCAGCGATTGCTTACGGATCTCGCGATAGCGGAACAATTCCTGCTTATTCAACATTGGTATTCGATGTTGAACTCGTTAGCGTTGAGGAAGCTCAATAAAATATTTAATTGGAATTGAAGAAGCCCTCGTGAAAACGGGGGCTTTTTTTTATCGCTTCACTATAAACCAGGGATTCAGCAGGTTTTCTTTATTATATTCTAATCTCTTTCCTGTTTCGGCCTGTATTACGTGGGCTCCCGATGTTTCAGCAATGGCCTGTCCTGCAGCTGTATCCCATTCCATGGTGGGAGCAAAGCGAGGGTATATGTTTGCCACTCCTTCTGCAACCATGCAAAGCTTCAGCGAACTTCCTTTGGAAACAAATTCAAGATCTCCATGGGTTTGTTTTAACTCATCAATAAAAATTTCAGTTTCTGCCGACATGTGCGACCGGCTGCAAACAACAGTATATTGGCCTGTCCCGCTATCTTGTGGCAGAGAAGTTCCCGATTCGATCAAGGAATTTATATTTTTTAGCCTTTGGATGCGTTTTTTCGCAGCTGTAATTTTGTATGCTCCCTTTTCAGGCATGCCAATAAAGAGTTCATCTGTTACTGGTACATAGATCACTCCCGCTATCGGGAATCCTTGATCGATAAAGGCGATATTTACGGTAAACTCTCCATTTCTATTCACAAATTCCTTTGTGCCATCCAAAGGATCTACCATCCAGAATTGCTTCCAGTTCTTTCTTTCTTCAAAGGGGATGTTTTTCCCCTCTTCACTTAGAATCGGTATTCCTGTGCTATCCAGGCTTTTGCTGATCACTAAATGAGCATTCATGTCGGCCCGTGTAAGCGGACTATTATCAGATTTATTTTCAACCGTAAAATCGGTATCATAAACGTTAAGGATTTCTTCTCCTGCATCAATAGCAGCTTTGGTAGCTGCCCACATCATCTCTTCTAATTGCATATTAAGCTTCGTTTTTCATTTTTTCAAGCAACTTTTCCATTTCTATCATTTCATCCCTTAATCTAGCTGCTTCAACAAAATCAAGTTCCTTAACTACCCGTTCAATTTCTTTTCTCGTGTTTAAAATGGCTTTTTCCAATTGATGAATATCCATGTACTTAATTACAGGGTCGGCTGCTATATCCCTGTCAGTCTTTTCTATATATGCACCACTTTCCCTTTTAAGGCTGTTAGCTACGGAAGTTTGCCCCATGATGGATTCGATTGATCTGCTAATGGAAGTGGGCGTAATACCATGTTTTTCATTGTATTTAAGCTGGGTGGTTCTTCTGCGATCGGTCTCATCCATGGTCTTGCGCATCGAATCCGTGATTTTATCAGCATACATGATCACTTTGCTATCCAGGTTTCTGGCGGCACGGCCTGCGGTTTGTGTCAATGACCTTGCCGATCTTAAAAATCCTTCTTTATCAGCATCCAGAATGGCCACAAGAGCAACTTCAGGCAGGTCAAGTCCTTCACGCAGGAGGTTGACACCTATAAGGACATCAAATTCGCCCAACCTCAGTCCCCTCATAATCTCAACCCTGTCCAGGGTATCTACTTCAGAATGAATGTAGCGACACTTAATATTCAGGTTCATCATGTATTTGGTCAATTCTTCTGCCATCCGTTTTGTAAGGGTCGTTACCAGCACCCTGTCGCCCTTTTTGATCACTAAGTCGATCTGATCTAACAGATCATCGATCTGATTGGTGCTGGGCCTGACCTCAATTTCGGGGTCCAGGAGTCCGGTGGGCCGGATCAATTGCTCTACCACGATACCTTCAGCACGTTGTAGTTCATAGTCAGCCGGCGTGGCACTTACGTATAGTGTTTGCCCGGTGACTTGCTCAAATTCGTCAAATTTCAGAGGCCTGTTATCCATGGCTGAGGGCAACCTGAAGCCATATTCCACAAGATTGTGCTTGCGCGATCTGTCACCGCCATACATGGCCCGGATCTGCGGAATGGTAGCATGACTTTCATCGATGATGAGTAGAAAATCATCAGGAAAGTAATCCAGCAGGCAAAATGGCCTGGACCCAGGTTCACGGCCATCAAAATAACGGGAATAATTCTCAATTCCTGAGCAATAACCCAGTTCTCTCATCATTTCAAGGTCATAAGACACCCTGTCTTCTAATCTTTTTGCTTCCAGGTGTTTTCCGTTATCCTTGAAATATGCGACCTGCCGATTCATATCATCCTGTATATATACCAGGGCATCTTTCATTTTGTCTTTTGAAGTCACAAAAACGTTTGCCGGGTATATGGAGGCACTGTCAAGCAGGCTAATCCCTTTATTGCTAAGCGGGTCAAAGGTTTCTATACTTTCTACTTCTTCTCCGAAAAATATAATTCTGAAGGCAAAATCGGCATAGGCCGGATGAATGTCGATGGTATCACCGCGAACGCGGAATTTTCCCCTTCCAAAATCACTTTCTGTCCTGCTGTACAGGCTGTTTACCAGCTGAAAAAGAAATTTATTCCTGCTAACTTTCTCGCCTACTTTGATCTTTGTTACATTATGGGTGAAATCATCCGGGTTCCCTATGCCATAGATGCATGATACGGAAGAAACAACAATGACATCCCTTCTGCCGGATAGCAGACTCGAAGATGCACTCAGTCTTAGTTTATCAATCTCATCATTAATTGATAGATCTTTCTCGATATAAGTGTTGGTAACAGGAATATAGGCTTCAGGTTGGTAGTAATCATAATATGAAACAAAATATTCTACAGCATTTTCGGGGAAGAATTGTTTGAATTCACCATATAACTGCGCTGCCAGGGTTTTGTTATGACTTAATATCAGGGCAGGTCTGTTCAACTGCTGTAAGGCATTCGCTATGGTAAAAGTCTTCCCTGAACCGGTCACACCCAGGAGCACTTGTGACTGATCTCCCCGATTGACGCCTTCAACGAGTTGCTTTATTGCCTGTGGCTGATCTCCAGTCGGTTTAAAGTCGGAAACTAGTTTAAGATTCATTCATCAGCCTTTCCTAGATAAACGCTTATCGGGAAATGATCTGACAAGCTTTTTTTGTGTACGATGAATTCGTATGATTGAAAATTATCGGAGAAGAAGATGTAGTCGATGCGCATTGGTGGTAATTTCCCGGCGAAAGTGTTCCCAAGGCCTTGCCCGGCAGTAACAAATGCATCATTCAGGCCTTCGGAGATCTTATGGTATGCATAAGATAGGGGAGTGTCATTGAAATCCCCGCATATGATAACAGGATATGGGGACTCCTTAATGCTTCTGACTACAATTAGGGTTTGCCTGGCCCTCATCTTATATGCATTGTGCAATTTCTTTAGAATGCTTTTAGATCCTTCTCCGAAGGAAGCTGATTCTGTTTGACCTTTGCTTACATCCTCGACGAATTTGTAATCTTCATGCTGAAGCCGAATCGATTGCAGGTGAAGGTTATACAATCTGAAGGTGTCTTTCTCGAAAACAATATCGGAATAGATCCCAAAATGATGGTATCCTCCGGTCATCGACAAGCTTTGTGTATTTAAAAGCGGATGTTTGCTGAGGATAATCATTGCATCTATCCTGTTTGTTTTATGAGGATAGTAGTTCGTATGTACGCAATATGAAAAACCTGTCCTCTCTTTCAGATTCTTAAATGTGCCCTCAAAGTCACTTCCTTTTGCCGAAAATTCCTGCAGGCATGTTATTTCGGCATTCTCATTCTGAATGAATTCATAAATATCCTGGCGGATGTCAGCATTTTCAATTCCTATATTACTATGAGCCATATTCTGTACATTATAGCTGAGTAGTTTCATGACTGTGCTTGCCGGGGCCTCTTTTCCAGAGAAGAGTTGTATGTGCTTAATAAATGGCTGATAACCAATCAGGATAATGATCAGTGATAGAAAAAGCCTGCGCTTTCTGCGAATGAGCCAAAAAAGCAAGAACAAGGCATTGATCAATAAAAGAGCAGGGTAGCCAAGTCCAAAAAATGCAAAGACCGTGATGCTTTCAGGGTTTATATATGATGAGAGGTAAGAGGTCAGCAGGAAAAAGGCAAACAGCAGATTCAGCAACCAGATAATGTTGCTGATCAATCCTCTTCTTTTTCTTGTACTGTTTTCACCCATAAAAGTAGTTTATCTGTGGGTCATCTTTAGGTATGAGACTTCTTTACCCGATGAAAGTTTAAGATAATATATACCACTTCCCAAGCCGGATGCAGACCATTTTATCTGTTGTTTCCCAGGATTTAAGTTGGCATTCACAGGTATGTCAATTAGCTGTCCTGCTGTATTGAATATTTCTGCTTTAATATGCATTTGTTCGTTCAGGTCAAAATGCAATGTAGTCTCATTCATAAATGGGTTGGGATAATTCTGGTACAATGTAAAGGACTCATTTTCAATACTTATCTCTTCAACAGATATTGGAATATCAACAATAGCAGTATAGATTTCCTGGTTATAGTTTCCGGCTCGGTCATCGGTCCAAACCGGTACAATTTTACCATCATAAGCATCTATACCAATATAATCCCCGAAACGTACATTGCTGTTAGGTGTGTTTCCACTAAACGATTCATTGCTCAATCGCATGTTGGACCAGGAGTTCCCCTGATCATCAGAGTATGCGATGTATGCATTCATCTCATTGGGTCCTTCCCGCTCATCATAGTAAGCTATAACGATGCGTCCATTGTCGTCACATTCAATTACAGGCCAGTACTGCATGTTCAAGGTAATATCATTTACAAGGATAGGCTGAGCCATCCAGGTATCTCCATGATCGGTGGAGCGCTGGAACCAGATATCGTCTGTTCCGCCCCTTGCATCCGACCAGGTTACATAAACATTCCCCCTTGAAGATTTTTGTGAAAAATCGGTGCAGATATATGGGAAGCTTGTGGTTTGCTGGTAATTGTAAGAACTTATGTAACTATCAGTCCCAAAGCTTGTTCCTCCATCCGTGGACCTGTCGAATACGAGTCCGTTATCCCACCATACAATATAAATGTTTCCATTGGTTCCGGTTGAGAGATTTGCTCCCTGGCCCCAATATCCATCGCTAACATTTACGGTAGAACTCCAATTGGTACCACCTACATCAGATTTGCGGAACCTGATTTTCGGTACAGGGCCAAAACTGCGCCATACGATCAATACATTGTCGTAAGTACTGTTGGTGCTTACAGGATCACAAAATATCCATTCCTTGTCTTCACCCTGGTTGCCGCTTCCTGGCACGGCAACTGCATGAAGGTTCCAGCTTACGCCTTCATCCGTTGATTTATAAACGATCATCGACCTGTTGTAGTTAGTAACAGGTTGGCGTGAAGTACTACTTAAATAGAAGTGTCCTGAGGCATCGCTTGTGAGTACCGGATCGCTTTGCGACAAATAGTCCGGCTCGGGATCGGGGAGGAGCTGGCTTTCCGACCAGGTTACACCCCCATCATGAGAATAGGAGTATCCGATCCTTCGAACTACGTTTGGTTCTTGCCATCCTTCCCTGAAATCACGCCAGGCCGCAACAACAACATTCGGATTTGTGCGGCTGATCCGCACCGTAGGCTCATTCACAGGTGTTGATACATTCGAAATATTATGATCAGCAAATACCGGATTATCCAGAAAGCTTTTCATGGGGTAAACGCCCGAATGGTCGATATCAAATGCGTGAAGTTCAGTTTCCTGGGAATATAAGTTTACTCCTAGAAAAATGAAAGGAATCACTATGAGTAATTTTTTAATCATTTTGAGTTGTTTTTATTGCTGTTGCTAAATAATAGTGCTTTCTCTTCTTTCGTAAGGCTTTCGTAGCCGGATTGTGAGATCTTATCCAGAATTTCATCAATTCGTTTTTGTTCCCTTGCCTTCAGGCGATTGTATTCATCGTCAGAGAGAGGGCGTTTAGGTTTCTCGGCCTTTATCTTTGGTTTCTTCCGTTTGATTTTAGGCTTGCCTTTACGCTTATCAAAAATTGAAAATATCTTGCTGAAATCCCTGCCCTTCTTAAAATAATACACATATAAAAACCCATATACTGCACCACCGATATGTGCAATGTTCCCTCCGGCATTACCATTTCGGATAGTGAAGAAATCCACTATGAATAATATCAATGCAATATAGAAAATCTTAACCCTTCCGAAAAAGATCAGGGAAATGGTATAGTTTGGTACATAAACGGAAATTGCTACCACTATGGCCATTACGGATGCACTGGCACCCAATGCCCTGGCCATATATAATGTTTCGCTAAAAACAGGAAAAATGTTAAAAGTAAGAATGTAAAGAAGGCCGCCTGCAATCCCTCCCAGGAGGTAGGTAGACAGCAGCTGTCTTTGAGTGAGGTAGCTTGTAAATATTCTTCCAAACCAATACAACCATAGCATATTAAACAGGATGTGCCAGAAACTGGTATGCAGGAACATATAGGTAAATAAGGTCCAGGGCCTGCTTATCAGCATATCCATATTGGCAGGCAATGCCAGGTAATCCAGGATGTACTCCTGCATTAAAATATCTGAATAATTAAAAGCCCAGCCAATGATGGTCACCACTTGAACCAAGGCCCAGATGACAAGGTTGATAATGATCAACCTGGGTAATATTGCGCTGCCGCGAAAAAACTTTTTCAGGTCTTCCAGGGGATTTGGACGCTGTGTATATTGGAATTGATTCAATGTTTTTCTTGTTTCTTGTTATAGGTTGCTGGTTATCTATTTCTTAATTCGTATTTCGTATTTCGTAGTTCGTAATTCATAGTTCTAATACACCCCTTTTCTTTTCCAATAAACAATCAGGAAATATCCAAATACCATCCCGCCCAGGTGAGCAAAATGGGCAATGCCGTCCTGGGTGCCGGTAACACCGAAATAAAGTTCCAGAACACCATATATCATAACAAAATACTTGGCCCTGACGGGTATAGCAAAGAACACATAGATCATGGTATTCGGGAACATCATCCCAAAGGCAAGCAATATTCCAAAAACAGCTCCGGAAGCACCTACTGTGGGAGTATTGACAGTCTGGTAAAGTGATACCATATTGTCATATCCTTCCTGGGTCAGGCCTGCAATATTTGCCCAGAGTTCAGGAGCCGTATTGTAAACATGGCTGACTTGTTCGGGTGTAAGCAAGGCTTCCACAGATTGTATCCTGAAAAAGGCCACAATTAATTGTACAAGCCCGGCCCCAATGCCGGTAATCATATAAAAAGTGAGAAATCGCTTCGGTCCCCAAGCCTGTTCAAGGATACTTCCAAACATCCACAAAGCAAACATATTGAACAGGAGATGGTAGAAACCACCGTGCATGAACATATATGAAACAAGCTGCCAGGATTGGAAATATTGAGACGTGAAAAAGTGAAGGCCCAGGATCTGGTACAGATTTGCCTGTTCCTTGAAAAGTTCTGTAATCAATAAAACCAAGGCATTGATAATAATGAGGTTAAGCACCACGGGTGGCAATCCCATGAAACCTCTTCTGCCGCTTTGTTGAAATCCACTCATGCTTTCTGATTATTTGAATAACTTCTCGATTTCTTCCTGACTGATCATGCTGATAATTCTTTTTCCTGCCGGTGATGTTTCCGGTACACTGCTGCTAAATAAACTGCTGATCAATCCTTCCATTTCTTCCATTGCCATGCTGCTACTTGATTTCACAGCCAGGTTAGCCGCCATCGCCTTTGCAAGGTTTGACTTGTTATCCTGATCAAGATCCAGCAGGTTCTTTTTATAGTTATCAAGTATCTTTTCTAACAATTCTCTGATATTCTTGTTCATGGCACTCTCAGGAATGCCTGTAATTACAAAAGTATTCTTTCCTAGGTCATTCATACTAAATCCGAGCAATTCCAGTTCGGGTTTGAGTTCTTTAATGATCTCGGCATCGCTCAATGGGAAGCTTATCTGTTGTGGAAACAGTTCCTGTTGACTATTGGCTTTTCCACTTTCCATCTGTGCCATAAAACGGTCGTACAATATCCTTTCATGTGCACGTCTGCGGTCAATGAGCATGATTCCTGAGCTTGTAGCCGTCACTATATATCTTCCTCCAAATAGAAATATTCCTGGTGATCTTGAAGGATTTTCATTTTCGTTGGAGAATATAGGTGCATCACTGCTGGTCTGTACAGTTTGATGATCACCTTTATTGTACAGCATCTCCCAGTTTTCCTTATTGCTTCTTTCTCTATCAGAATCATGCTTCTTAGAAAGGGGTGTTTCTTGCCTCTCGAAAGGATTGTATCCGCTGGGTTTGGTGTCAAAAGGATTTTTAACAGGAAAATCCTTGTTCGGTGGCCGGAAAGCGATGCTTTGTTCTACATCAAAGTCGATGGCTGGAGTAATATTGAATTTACCAAGAGCCTGCCTGACGGCAGATTTCAGGATGGCATAAATATGCTGTTGGTCCTGGAAGTTTACTTCTGTCTTGGTAGGATGAATATTGATGTCTATCCTGTCGGGATCGGTTTCTATATAAATAAAATAGGAAGGAAAAGTATCCGCCGGTAAGACCTCCTGGTAAGCCTGATCGATGGAATGATGCAGGTAGGGGTGTTTTATGAACCTGCCGTTGACAAAAAAATATTGCTCACCACGTGTCTTACGTGCATATTCCGGCTTCCCAATGAAGCCACTGATATTGGCTATACTTGACTTTTCTTCAATTGGAACCAGTCTTTCTTTATATGGGTTTCCATAAATAGAAACGATCCTTTCTTTAAGGCCTGATCTCTTCAGCTGATAAATGACCTTATTATTGGCTTGAAAGCTAAATGCAATGTCTTCATGCACCATCGCAACTCTCAGGAATTCTTCAGTGATATGCCTAAGCTCGGCAGTATTTGATTTCAGGAAATTCCTGCGTGCAGGAACATTGAAAAAAAGGTTTTTAACAGAGAGAATGCTTCCATTCGAGGTAGTACAAGCTGCCTGGTCGGTTATTTTTGAACCTTCAATTGATATCCTGGTACCCAGCTCATCTTCAAGTCTTTTGGTTTTAAGTTCCACCTGGGCAATGGCGGCAATGGATGCAAGGGCTTCGCCCCTGAATCCAAGCGTCTTGATGGCAAAAAGGTCCTTGGCATCTTTTATTTTTGAAGTAGCGTGCCGCTCAAAACTCATGCGGGCATCGGTTCCCGACATTCCACATCCATTGTCAATGACCTGAATCAGTGCCTTGCCGGAATCTTTAACGATCAGTTGTACATGATCCGCACCTGCATCTACTGCATTCTCCAGCAGTTCTTTTACGGCAGAAGCAGGCCTTTGAATGACCTCACCCGCAGCGATCTGGTTGGCCACGGCATCCGATAGAAGTTGTATGATATCAGGCATTACTCTGTGAAAAATCTAACCATATTGTTTATGAAACCGGTGAAGAAGATAAAATATACCGCAAAGAATATGACAAGAGCATAAATAAACATCTTCATCCAGGGATTTGCGCGTCCCACTGCATCAGGGGCATGCTTTCGTCGCCACCTGTTATCCATTCCACTACGCAGGTCCGACTTGATCTCCTCTGTACTGCGTTTTCCATCGCCATCAAGCAGTCGCTTTCTTCTCTCAAATTCTTCAGCTTCCGGATCCCAATACCTTGGTTTGTATTCAAATGCCTTCGGCTTCGGACGCCTAAAAAAAACTATTTTCATTGCATTCTTGTATTTCAAGTATTCCAAGTACTTCCCCCCGATAAAAATCGGGCATGAATACTTTTCCTGCAAATTTACTCAATTTTATCATTCAAAACGTGCTCAGTCCTGAGGTAGTGCAATCACTTTAAAGCAGGTCAATGGTTCATCAGGAATAAATACCTGAGAAAGAAAATGAATGTAAATTATAATAAGTTGAGAAAGTTGGCCTTTTATGATCTTGCAAGTACAGGAAAACGCTGTTGAGCATAATAAAAAGCACCAAAGAAAACTGCATTATAAAAGAATCCTCCCATGATTTCATTCAGGAAGAAAGAAAGTCCGTAAGAACCATCATTGAAAAATACCAGGCCTGCAGTATACGCCTGCATAAGGCCACCAACATTTTGCGTATAAAGTTGTGGTGAGCTCAGCCATGCAGCAAAATTTGTAATAAGAAAAAATACAACAGAAGCTGTAAGGGATGCTCCCATCACTTTTCCAAAAGTTATCTTTTTACTTATGAACAAGCCTATGGTCACAGTTACAGCAAATGCAATATAAACTGCAAGCATACTATCGTGGAAGCCGATGAGCAGATCACTGATGAGCATGGCAGCAATAGGAATTGCAAAAGCCAGGTATTTTTTGCCAAGATAAGCACCACCAAATAAAGCCATAGCAGCGATCGGAGTGAAATTAGGCCAGTGAGGGATAAGTCTCATTAGGGCTCCGGCAAATATAATACCGATCAATACTGTTAAGCGTGTATTCCAGATTTTCTTGTTCATAATCAGTGGGTTATTATTTCTGTGTAAAATTACAAAATTAGAATTAGCGAACTAATTTATCCTAAATTAAATTTAGAACACGAAATTACTAAATTTGTTTAATAAAAATTTTCCTTCTTTATGAAAAACGCACTTTATTTCCCGGTAATCTTACTGCTTAGCCTTTTAACTTCCTGCAATACAATGAAAAAACCTGCCGACCTGATCATCAAAAATGCAACTATTTATACCCTTGATAAAAACTTTTCTCTTGCCGGCTGCCTCGTGGTTAAAGATGGAAAGATCCTGGCGGTGGGAAAGAACAGCCTGGCAAATGAATATGATTCAGAGAATATTATTGATGCTGAAGGGAATTTTGTTTATCCAGGATTTTATGATGCACATTGTCATTTTCTTAGTTATGGCGTGGGGAAACTGCAAAGGGCAGACCTGAGCGGAACTGTTTCATTCGAAGCCGTTTTGGAACGTGTAGCAGAACATGCAAAAGCAAATCCTTCTGAATGGGTCGAAGGCAGGGGCTGGGACCAGAATGATTGGGAACTGAAAGATTTTCCCGACAGGAAACAACTCGACCTGATGTTTCCTGATCGCCCGGTTATGCTCATCCGTATCGACGGACATGCGGCACTTGTCAATGGAGAAGCACTCCGCAGGGCAGGCATTTCTGCAAAGACTAAAGTTGTTGGAGGCGACATCATCATAAAGGATGCTGTGCCTACAGGTGTTCTGATCGACAATGCCATTGAGCTTGTACGTGACATGATCCCTTCTGATGATCCTGATCTCATTAAATCAGGATTACTTGCTGGACAGGAAGATTGTTTTGCAGTTGGACTGACCTCTGTGATGGATGCCGGACTTGCAGTGAAAGACATTAAGATCATAGATCAGCTACAACAGGAAGGATTGTTAAAGATGAAGGTCAATGCCATGCTTAGTCCCATGGATACGAATTACCTGGCATTCATGGAAGGAGGCATTTATAAAACGGATCGCCTTCATGTGAATTCCATCAAATTATATGCAGATGGTGCTCTCGGATCACGCGGTGCATGCATGTTGCATGATTATTCAGATGATCCTGGCAATCGTGGCCTCATCATGCACCAGGAAGCCTATTATCGTGAAGTAATTGAGAATGCATACAAATACAATTTCCAGGTAAATACACATGCCATCGGTGATTCAGGCAATAGGTTTATCCTTGATTTATATGCAGAATACCTTGAAGGACCCAACGACAGACGCTGGCGGGTGGAACATGCTCAGATCGTTCATGAAGATGACTTTTCTAAGTTTAAGGACTTTAATATCATTCCTTCTGTACAGGCAACCCACGCTACTTCCGATATGTATTGGGCTGGCAACAGGGTGGGAGAAAAAAGGATGAAAGGTGCATATGCCTATAAAACACTTCTTTCATTGAATGGCTGGCTGCCAAACGGAACAGATTTCCCAATTGAAAAGATCAGTCCATTGCTGACATATTATGCTGCTGTTGCCCGAAAAGACCTGAATGGATATCCTGAGGGAGGTTTTCAGATGCAAGATGCCTTGAGCAGGAAAGATGCACTTCGCTCAATAACCATTTGGGCAGCTAAGAGTGCATTTGAAGAAAATGAAAAAGGAAGCCTGGAAATAGGAAAGGATGCGGATATCGTCATTCTGGATACCGACCTGATGAATGCAAATGAGGCAGACCTGCCATTGTCAGAAGTCATTTATACCTATAGCAACGGGGAGTTGGTTTACCAACGCCAGAAGTAAGCATAAATAAAAGGGGAAATAGCATCCTTTTTTACTTTTAAGTTTTATTAAGAAATATCGGGAAACGCTTTGCCGTTTTTTATATAACCCATAAAATCTGCGCCTTATGTTAATGAGAAACCTGAACCTTTTTGGATTCATATCCATGCTCGCCCTTGTGCTTTTCACATCCTGTGATAGCGGAAAAAGATCAGAAAATGTTGTAAACAGCCCCGAATTGGCCAATTATGTTTCGGCCTATACATCCGGAGTGATCTCAACTGAATCAGAACTGATCGTTCGTTTTACGGAAAGCAACCCTTTAGCGGGGAACTTTTATGAAGCCCTCGAGCATAATCCCTTCACACTAGATCCTCAGGTTGAAGGCCAGGCATACTGGATCAATGGAAATACCATTGCCTTCAAGCCATTGGAGAAATTTGAGCAAGCGAAGAAATACAATGCAAGCTTCAACCTTTCATCCCTGCTTGATGTTTCTGGCCAATTATCTGAATTTTATTTCAGTTTCCAGACAAGGGTTCAGGATTTTAAGGTTCATATCGCTGCGTTGAGGCCATATCCCGGACAGGGGAAGTATTATTTCCTGAGTGGAGATCTGGACTTTGCAGATGTCTTTGAACAGGACAAAGCCGCACAAATCTTGAATGCTACACAGAATGGTAAAGCCCTGGATATTGAATGGAGAGCCATGCAAAGCAATCGTTTGTTTGAATTTACCATTGATAGCATACTCAGAGGGAAAGAAGTCGGGAAGATTGAAATTTCCTGGGATGGATCAACATTTGGAATTGAAAATAAGGATAATGAGAATATTTCCGTCCCTTCATTATCAGATTTTGAGTTGTTGGATGTCAGGGTTTATCAATTGCCTTCTCAGAGGGTCGTGATCAGCTTTTCCGATCAACTGAAAGCAGGTCAGGAATTGGATGGATTGATCTCTCTGGATGATGATAACGAGCTTACATTCAGAATTGATGGAAATGAATTGGAAGTATTTTCTGAAAATACTTATGAGGGGCCGGTCAGCTTGATGATAGAGCCGGGCATTAAAAGTGTATCAGGAGCAAAGATCCGTAAACAAATAATCAGGGAACTCAGTTTTTCAAGGTTAAAACCACAAGTGAGCCTGGTAAACAGAGGAGTAATACTGCCATCCTCTCAAGGCCTTATGTTGCCCTTTAAAGCTGTAGGTCTTAATAGTGTAGATGTCAGGATCATCAAGATATTTGAAAGCAATATCCCTCAGTTTCTCCAGGTAAATAAGATCGATAATGACTATGAGATCAGAAGGGTTGGAAGGCCGGTATTGCGCCATACGATCGACCTGGCATCAACTGGACTTGATATGAATACCTGGAACTTTTTCTCTATCGACCTGAGCGACCTCATCACACCTGAACCCGGAGCTATTTACAATATTGAATTTAGCTTTTTTAAGAAATATTCCGCTTATGAATGTAGCGGGGTCATCAATAATTCAGATCTGGAGGCTCAAGATGAAGCTGAAAGCTTTGAATATGAAGAAAGTTCTTTCTGGGACAATCTCAATAGTTATTATTGGGGGTATTGGCCTGATGGCTATGACTGGCGTGAGGAAGATAATCCGTGTCATGTTTCATATTATACCCATTATCGGTTTGTTTCAACCAATGTCCTGGCCTCCGACCTTGGGCTCATTGTCAAGTCGGGTTCCGCTGATGAACTCCTGGTAGCCATTACCGATCTCATCTCAGCGGAGCCTTTGCAAGGGGTTTCTGTCGCCGCATATAATTATCAATTACAAAAAATAGGATCAGGAATCAGCGGTGCCGATGGCCTTGTTGAAATTAAGATCGAAGGCAATCCTTTCATGCTGATCGCTGAAAAAGAAAAGCAAAAGGGATACCTGCGCATTGATGACGGTAGTGCACTGTCGGTAAGCAACTTCGATGTAAGCGGTAAAACGGTGGAGAAAGGACTGAGAGGCTATATTTATGGCGATCGCGGTGTATGGAGGCCGGGAGATACCCTTTTCCTGAATTTTATACTCGATGACAGGCAGAATAGGTTGCCTGAAGAGCATCCTGTAGTTTTTGAACTTTTAAACCCTCAAGGTAGAGTCATAAAGCGTCTTGTTCGGACCGAGGCAAAAGGGAATATCTATGATTTCATGACAACAACTTCCACCGAGGCACCTACCGGAAGCTGGACTGCCCGCGTAAAAGTGGGAGGGGTTGTATTTACGAAATCAATACGCATAGAGACAGTTAAACCCAACCGATTGAAACTTTCCATGGATATGGGAAAAGGGCCTTTGAAAGGTGGCGATAAGATCTCCGGCGACCTTATTGTTAAATGGTTGCATGGAGCTCCTGCCAGGAACTTGAAGGCAAAGGTTGATGTGAGCCTGTATAAAAGCAGCACTGGATTTGAAAAATATCCTGAATATACCTTTCAGGATCCCTCAAGATATTTTTACCCGGATGATATGAACATATTTGATGGAAAACTGAATATGCAGGGAGAAGCTGATATCAACTTCAGTCCGCCTTATATTTCAAATGCTCCCGGCATGCTGAAGGCGGCATTTACAGTCAGGGCTTTTGAGGAAGGTGGCGACTTCAGCACGGATTTCTTCACAATGGACTATGCTCCGTATGAAAAATTCATTGGAATTAAATTGCCCGTTGGGGATAAGCGGGGAATGCTGCTCACTGATACAAGCCATACTGTGGATATCATCAGCTGTGATGCAGATGGCAATCCTGTTTCCATAAGGAAACTGAATGCTGCAATCTATAAGGTTTCATGGCGATGGTGGTGGAATGCTTCGGATAATGATATGGCCACCTATTTCGGATCTGAATATGCTGTTCCCATCGAGGAAGCCATCGTTTATACAAACAAGAATGGCAAAGGTGTATTTAAATTCAAAATTGAATATCCTGACTGGGGACGGTATTTTGTACGTGTGTGGGATGAGAATGGCGGTGCCGCCACAGGGAAAACAGTCTACATTGACTGGCCAGGTTGGGCAGGACAGGCAAAACGTGAATTTCCGGGAGCAGCTTCACTATTGACATTTACTGCTGATAAAACAAATTATAAAGTGGGTGAAATTGCTACTGTCGTATTTCCTTCTTCCAGTGTTGGAAGGGCTTTGCTTACCATAGAATCAGGATCGGGTATTCTGGATGCTGATTGGGTGATCCCCCAGGGAGAACAAAGTCAATATAGTTTCGAGATCACTCCCGAAATGGCACCAAATGTTTATGTGAGTATTACACTTGTTCAACCGCACAGTCAGAGCGTGAATGATGCTCCCATCCGGCTGTATGGAACAATACCCATCATGGTTGAGGATCCTGATTCCAGGATTACGCCTGTATTGGAAATGCCGGATGTACTGGAACCTGAAAAACAAGTGAATCTGAAGGTTTACGAAATGAATGGCATGCCAATGACCTATACCATTGCCATGGTAGATGAGGGTTTGCTGGATCTGACAAGATTCAAAACACCTGACCCCTGGAAACATTTCTATGCACGTGAAGCTTTGGGTGTTAAGACCTGGGACCTTTATTCTTATGTAATTGGTGCCTATGGTGGTAAACTTGAGAAAGTATTTGGTATAGGTGGGGGTGATGAGATGGCACCAGAAGAAGATATCAAGGCAAATCGCTTTAAACCTGTAGTTAAATTTCTGGGACCTTTTAAACTCGAAAAAGGAGAAACTGCAAAACATTCCTTCATTATGCCTAATTATATTGGTTCAGTGAGGACTATGGTGGTTTCTGCCGGATATATGGCATATGGATCAACAGAGAAGACAACAGCAGTGAAGAAACCGCTTATGGTACTTGCGACCCTTCCAAGGGTGCTGGGTCCGGGTGAAAAAGTATCACTTCCTGTTACGGTCTTTGCCATGCAGGAAGATGTTAAGGATGTCAGCTTGAATATTAAAGCAAATAATCTTTTCACAAAGAATAATCTTAACAAAAAGGTCCATTTTGATGCAGAAGGAGATATGGTGGTTAATTTTGAACTTGAAACCATTTATAATACAGGGACTGGAAAGGTAGAAATTGAAGCGGTTTGTGGCAATTATCGTGCAACTTATATTATTGATATTGAGGTAAGAAATCCCAATCCACCAATTACATATGTATTCCGAAGGAGGGTGATTCCCGGTGAAACGATCACGCATACACAGACAATGCCTGGAATGCCTGGTAGTAATTCTGCTGTCCTGGAAATTTCCGGATTGCCTCCGCTTGATCTTGAAAGGAGACTGAATTATCTGATCCGTTATCCGCATGGTTGTCTGGAACAAACAGTATCGGCTGCTTTCCCCCAATTATACATTAGGAATTTAATGGATATTAGCAATGCATATGAGAAACGAATTACAAGGAATGTTCGTGCTGCATTAAATAAGATATTGAGATTTCAGGCCAATGACGGAGGCCTGTCTCTTTGGCCGGGGGGAAGTGGAAATGATTGGGTCACGTCCTATGTCGGGCATTTTATGCTGGAAGCTGAAAAGCAGGGCTATGCACTACCGGTAGGATTAAAATCAGCATGGTTGACCTATCAGCAGAATAATGCGAATAACTGGACTACTAAAGATGCTGAAGTATATAAAACAGGATTGAGTCAGTCATACAGGCTTTATACCCTTGCCCTGGCGGGATATCCAAACCTTAGAGCGATGAACAGGTTGAGGGAAACACCAGGTTTGTGTACAACTGCACGCTGGCAACTTGTATCCTCATATTTACTGGCTGGTCAACCTGAAGCAGCCAGGCAATTGGCAAATGAAACAGGATATGATGTATCCCAATATATGGATTTTAACCAGACCTATGGATCAGACATGCGCGACAAAGCACTGATATTGCAAAGTTTAAGTGCTATTGGTGATGAAGAGAATGCATTTTCCTTTGCGCAGGATATCTCAAAATCCCTTACCGGGAAAGGATGGATGAGTACTCAAACCACCGCTTTCTGCCTAATGTCAATGTCAGAATATTACAACAGGAATGTTAAAGTCACCAATGGGATGCGATATGAATATGCTGTTGATGGCAATGCACAAGAGATCAGTACGGATCTTAATCTTACACAGGCCAGTCTGAATGTTGATAACAGGGATAAGATCAGCCTGAGCTTTACAAATACCGATAGCAAAGATCTGTTCCTTGCCCTGGCAGTGAGTGGTAAGCCATTGGTAGACAGTATAAACAATGTGGATAATAATATCAGCATGAGTGTTGTTTACAGGGATATTGAAGGTAAGGTGATCGATCCTTCAGTATTGGAACAGGGTACTGATTTCATTGCTGAAATTAGTATCGGGAATGCCGGTGTGTACACAAGATACAGGGATCTGGCGCTTACCCAGATATTCCCTTCGGGATGGGAGATCATTAATAAAAGGATGTATAACGTTCCTGATGCCTTGAAGGAAAGTTCTTTCGAATACAGGGATATCAGGGATGACCGCGTGATTACTTATTTCAGCATTTATCGCCGCGGAACGGTGAAATTCGTTGTTTTACTCAATGCTGCCTACGCTGGCCGCTTCTACCTGCCCGGCCCTCAATTAGAAGCCATGTACAACAATGATGTGTATGCAAGAAGAAGTGGTAAATGGGTGGAAGTTATTAAAGCTGAATAGGATAGATGTTCTTATTTAAAAATAAAAAGATCAACACTAAAAGGAATTGGGCACTTTTGTTCATTGTTTTGGTGTTGGTCTTTTTTGCACTACGACCACCCGGTTTTGATGATCCCTATTCCACAGTGATGGAAGATCGCAATGATGAATTGCTTGGAGCTTTAATTGCCGGAGATGGGCAATGGCGTTTCCCGCCACCCGACAGCATCCCGGAACGAATGAAAGCCTGCATCACTTTGTTTGAGGATAAGAACTTCTTTTATCACCCCGGTGTTGACCTCGGCGCCATTGGCCGGGCAATGTACCTGAACATCAGAAATAAAAGTATTGTAAGTGGTGGAAGTACGATCAGTATGCAGGTAATCAGGCTGATGCGAAAAGGCAGGTCCCGAACCGTTTGGGAAAAAATTGTAGAAATGACCCTTGCTTTACGGCTTGAAATAATGCATTCCAAAGACGAGATTCTGAATTTGTACCTTTCACACGCTCCCTTCGGTGGTAATGTGGTTGGCCTGGAAGCTGCCTCCTGGCGATACTTCGGATGTAAACCCAATAAACTTACCTGGGCAGATGCAGCAACGCTGGCCGTCTTGCCAAATGCCCCATCTGTGATTCATCCCGGAAGGAACAGGGAAGTATTGCATGATAAAAGGAACAAGCTGCTTGATCGCCTGCTTGAAACAAATGAAATAGATTCATTGACATGGATGCTGGCCTGTTCGGAACCATTGCCTGATAAACCACGTCCATTGCCCCAGGTTGCCCCTCATCTATTGGCATATTTCCATGCAACACAACAAGGTCTCAGGATAAAAACAACCATCGACAGGCATGTTCAGATGAAGGCGCAGGAGATGCTGGATAGGCATGTTAAGGGATTAAGGCAAAATGAGATACATAATTCAGCTGCACTGATACTTGAAGTGGAAACAGGAAATGTATTAGCCTATGTTGGAAATACAAATCTCACAGGAGGAAAACATGGGGAGATGGTGGATATTGTCAGAGCCAGAAGAAGCAGTGGAAGCATTTTGAAGCCACTTTTATATGCAGCGCTGCTTGATGACGGAAGCATCTTACCGAAGACTTTGATTCCTGATATCCCTACCCGAATGACAGGATTTTCGCCCAAGAACTTCAGTGGGACTTTTGATGGGGCGGTGCCTGCGGACATGGCTCTTTCACGTTCACTCAATATCCCTGCAGTGAAGATGTTACAGGTTTATGGGGTGGATAAATTCAGATTGTTTCTGACAGATATGGGCATGACCACACTTTTCAGGTCAGCAGGATCTTATGGATTATCATTGATCTTAGGTGGTGCTGAGACCACAGTCTGGGACCTGGCAGGCATATATGCCAGCATGTCGCGGACATTAAATCATTTTTACGAATATAGCGGGAAGTATGACCCTGATGATGTTCATCCACCCAGATTAAGTTTTCAGGGAAACAAGGAAATTATACATACGGATGAATCCTTGCTTGGTGCTGCATCTATATGGTTGACATATAGGGCTATGGAGGAAGTTAATCGCCCGGAGAGAGAAGCTAATTGGGATGTATTTTCTTCTTCCAGAAGGATTGCCTGGAAGACCGGTACCAGTTTTGGTTTCAGGGATGCCTGGTCGGTAGGGACAGATCCTGCTTATGTTGTGGCAGTCTGGGCAGGCAATGCTGATGGAGAGGGCAGGCCGGGGCTTACAGGTGTATCTTCGGCTGCACCCTTAATGTTTGAATTATTTGACCTTCTTCCGGCAGGAGAATGGTTTGATCAACCTTATGATGAAATGAGACAAATTGCTGTTTGCAGTCAAAGTGGCCATAGGATGGGACCTGATTGTGAGGATGCAGATACAATGTGGGTGCCTGTAAGAGGCTTGCGCTCAGAATCATGTCCATATCATTATGTTATACACCTGGATAAGGATGCGTATTTCAGAGTTACAGAAAATTGCATGGATGTAAATGAGATGGTTCATAAGAAATGGTTTGTCTTGCCTCCGGCAATGGAGTGGTACTATAAGGCAGGACATGCCTGGTACAGGGATTTGCCACCCTATAAGGAAGGTTGTACAGAGGAAGGACAGGAGCCGGCCATGGCCTTCATTTACCCTGATTGGGGATCACAGATCTATATACCTGTGGGACTTGATGGTACGCCCGGGGAAGCCATCCTGGAAATTGCCCACAGAAAACCTGAAACAAATATCTATTGGCATCTTGATGAGGAATACATAGGCAAAACAAAGCATAAACATCAGATGGGAATTCATCCGGAAAAGGGAGAGCACGTGGTCACGGCAGTGGATGAAAGTGGTGAAAGTATTGTGGTTGGGTTTAAGGTTGTGAGCAGATAAACTTCCTGATAAATGTTTTTCCATTCATTACAACTTTACAAACATACATTCCGGATTTCAAATCACTTAGAACAACTTCAGGATCTTTTATCCCTGCCGGGAAGTGTTTTTCTATGACTTTCCTCCCTGAAAGATCAAAGACTTCAATAAATTCAACAATCCCTGAAGATTGCAGCTGAATTTTATCCCTGGCGGGGTTTGGAAAAAGGTTTAAATTAGTTGAATATTCAGATTCATTCAGTCCTGTGCCATGAACATAGCAGGCATCAAACCCTTCCCGCATATAGAGTAGGGAATCGTTTCTGTGGAAACAGAGAAGGTCCCAGGTTGGACATACAATGCACATATAATATTTTGAATGTATTGGACCCAGGCTCCCTCCAATACCTTCTATCCAGAAATCAAAAAATCCCAAATATTCATCCAGATGCCATCTGCGCCGCTGCACCCCTAAATATTCAATGGTATCGATCATACTGATCAGAATTGGGACAGACTCATCTCCGCAAAACATGTTTTTGATGCTACAGGTATCGCCTACGGCAAGATTAAAGTTATAAAGGATACCTTCTGTTCCCATAGGGGGAACAAAAAAAACGATATTGGAATCTTCCCGCATCAATCCCTGGTACGACCATGATGCATCCACAGAGTCCATCGTTAACCAGATGATTTTATAGTTATATCCATTTTGTACTGAATCCCCTTCGATTTTGTAGCTTTCTGTTCCTATAAAGCTTGGATAGCCTGTCACATATACATTCCAGGTATTGTTTTCTGAAACGATGCCTTGTGCAAATACAGAACTGAAAAGGAAGTATAAGATAAGGCAAGCAACAATTGCAGTCAGGAAGATTGTTTTAATAAATGAGATCATATTTTTACGGCGTATTGAAGTCCTGATCTTGTTTTTTATCCGTTCACGCTCTTCCCTGGGGATGCTGTCCGGGTGAATAGGATGGTTCTTCATCTCCTTGTGCAATGCATCATAAATCGTATTATGACGGTCACGGTATCTGTTTCTCAGAATCAGGTTGTTCTGAAGAATAACCCTCATGTTTTCAGCATGCCCGCCCATGGTTTATCTTTTAATTAGCTTTTTATAAATGATTTCTTCTTCATTGGTGAGTTTCAAAATGTAAGTTCCTTTATCAAGTCCGGAGATATCAATACAGGATGAACTTATAAGCTTATTTGTTTTTTTCATTAATTGCCCCTGAATATTCAGGATTTGAATTTCATAAATGCTTTCATTGTTGTTTTTTATTGTGATTTTGTCATATGCCGGGTTTGGATAGATTATAATATCTTCCTTAAGGCTAAATTCATCAATATCAACATGTGTGATGAGGCAATTGCTGTATCCTTCTTTCATGAAGAGCAAAGTATCATTATGATGATAACAGAGCAGGTTCCAGGTCAAATATGGCGGCATGAAATGTTGAACCATAGTATGGATAGGTCCACGGCTACTGCCAATTCCCTCGATCCAAAAGTCCTCATTTCCAAAAGCATCTTCCAAAAACCATCTTTTTCTTTCAATGCCGTAATATTCGGCTGTATCTATGTTTGTGACAAATATTTTAAAAGCATCATCATATTTGAACATGCAAATGATCATGGCGGAATCTCCAATTTCTAAATTGAAGTCATACAGAAGCCCTTCATCTTCACCAGGATATATATAATAAATTCTGTTGGATTCTTCCCTGAGCAGGCCCGCTGAAAAACTATTTCCATTTCCGTAATAATTTGCCTGCATGATCTTGTAATTATATCCTCCCAATGCACTATCACCATCAAAATGCAGGATCTCTGTGTCTATATCATTTGAGATCAATTCCTCCACGAGTACATTCCATGTATTGTGATCGTTCAGGAGCCCCTGAGCTGAACTTGTATGAATAAAAAGGAATCCCAAGACAAAAAAAGTTAGGATAAGCAGGGCTTTAGTTTTCATTTTGAAGCAGTTTAATCAAATAATTCCTCGTGGCTTGCCACGAGGATATTTAAATTAAAAATTTCCTTTATTTATTTGTTATTAGGACTTAAAATCTTAATCAACAGCCAAAGAGCTCCTAGTAAGCTGACAATAAAATCGAAATTGCATCCACTGCAATGATCACCAGGAAGCCAAGCTCTGGCTTCACTTTAGCACGTGTGGCCAATCCTGCGATTCCTACCAGTAGGACAAAAATGGCTGCCAGGATGACATTTCCATGCCAATGCATCAATGTCCAGAGCCAGAATAAAAAGATGCCTGCCGTCATAAGGCAGATGACAAGACGGCTCAGGAGTTCCCGGTTTTTATCGGCAAGTCCGTAGAAAAATCCCAGGCCAACAAATCCCAGATACATATACAATCCTTCATTGAATAACTTGAGGTCAGGGATCAAAATAATGCTTATTGCAATAACCATCCCTATCGTAATGACCATGGGAATCACCTTTTTGATCTTGAAAGTCCAGTAGATCCCAAAAATACCGGCAAGCATGATAAGAATGACAGACAGGGTTTCCATAATATCTAGTATTTAATGAATTTTTCGCTTGAATAAATATCTTCTCCCTGGATATTGATATAGTAAATGCCTGCCGGAAGCTCAGATATATTGATGGTTGCAGCATTTTCGGTCAAAAGCATTGATCTGTATAGCTTTCCATTTTGATCAACAATGGTCAGGTTGGGGGAGAAGTCACTGTTTGAAATTAAATTCACATTGATAAAATCTTGTGCAGGGTTTGGAAATATCCTCATTTTCGAAGCCATGTCAAAGTTTTGGTCATTCACTGATGTAGTGTATCCTTCAGGGCACATTTCCATTAATTCAAATATAAGTTTACCATCATTATCCAGGGTTCCTCTCCAACAATTGCCATCTGGCGATTTCATGATGATGCCCTTATTGATATCCCTGATGTAAATATCACCATTGCTTACCTGGAGTTTTGCGTAGGGTGTATGGCTTCCCACACTGAAATAACCATTCATGACACATACATTTCCCATACCGTCAAAACTTAATTCTGCCCTTTCATCGGTTTTGTTGTAAATGGCAAAATTCAGTACATCGTTTCCCTTCGTATTATTTATTATTGCATATACATCTCCTGCCAGTTCATCCGTATCCTCAAACCTTACTGAAGGATTTAGCGTTCTGATGTAAATTCCCCTTATTCCGTTGGGCACAATTCCTACTCCGAGGTTGCCGCCCTGTTGATAGATGTTGTAGCTAATGGTGTCGGTCTGGGAAAATAGGGTCATGCTTATGCATAAAATGACCATAGAAAAAAGACTGAATTTTTTCATGCTTTTGGTTTTTGATTCCTAATCGTAAATATACGCAATTTATAAATATGAATCAAGCCCAAAGGGTAAAAGAATTGTAAGTTGTATTAAATCAATGGAATAGCCATACTATATTGGGGTATTTCCCTTTCACATTAAAACTGAAAAATGATAATTTGAACATGCTAAAGATTAATTTCCCTGGTATCCGGTGCACGGTATCTTGCATTCTTAATTTAGTCTGCCAGTAAATCAGGCCTGCGCTTTTTCGTTCTCTCAATGGCCTGTTCCAGCTTCCATTTATCAATGTTTTCCTGGTGGCCGGAAAGGAGGATTTCAGGGACATGAAGGCCACGGAATTCACGTGGACGCGTATAGACAGGAGGGGAGAGGAGATCGTTTTGAAATGAATCAGAGAGGGCAGAAGTTTCATCACCCAAGACCCCGGGAATAAGCCGTACAATGCTGTCGACAAGAACAGCAGCACCGAGCTCACCACCGCTAAGTACATAGTCACCGATTGATATTTCTCTCGTAATAAACATCTCTCTGATCCTTTCATCTACACCTTTGTAATGGCCACAAAGCATGATGATATTTTCTTTCAACGACAGCTCATTTGAAATACCTTGATTGAGTAATTCTCCGTCAGGAGTGAGGAATATGACTTCATCGTATTCTCTTTCGGCTTTCAGTTTATCAAAGCATTTTGCGATGGGTTCTGCACTCATCACCATGCCGGCACCGCCCCCAAAGGCATAATCATCCACACTACGGTGTTTATCTGCGGTGAAATCACGAAGATCATGCAAATGTATCTCTACCAGCTTTTTATCCATGGATCGCTTGATAATGGAATGACCGAAAGGGCCGCTGAACATGTCGGGGAAAATGGTGATGATGTCGATTCTCATGCTTTAAGTGTTGAGTGTTGAGTCCCGACAAAACCCAAATGGTTGACTTGGTATTTTGTCGAGGATCCACGAAAAACAATGAATTCAAAGAATTCTGGTTTTTCGGGATGTTGAGTGGATTTCTGTATGATCAAATGCTCAATAACGAATACATTGTACCACATTCACTGCTATGAACAATATTACTGAAAAACTTTGTAGGGGGAGAAAAAAAAAGGAAATAAAAAAAGGACTGTGCAAAAAGCAGACGGGAAAAGCACAGTCCTTAACCAAATCTTATAACTTAATCAAAAAGCTGATGTAAAAATACAATCATTGAATCACATAAATCAAATATTCAACCTCACAAATACTCTACATACATTTCTGAACAAAATTGAATTCTAAAATGTTACTTATATATATTTAATAATGAGCTGTTTATAAAACAGTAAGTAGTAACACGTAATTTATGTATTTTTGCATTTCCGGGAAATGAAATCCGGATTATCTTTATCACAATACTCAAATATAACTAAATGAAACGAATTAGCCTGCTTTTTTTGATCCTCTTTGCCAGCACTATGATCAGTAGTGCGCAGATCGCCATCGATAAGTATTATGTTCAGTTTACCGACAAGAACAACTCGCCCTATTCAATCAGCAATCCTGAAGCATACCTTTCGCAAAGGTCTATTGCCAGGAGGGTGGCCCACAATATTGCAATTGATATGAAAGACATTCCTGTGAATCCTCAATACCTGCAAGGTGTTCGTGATGCAGGAGCCACTATACTCAACCCTACAAAGTGGTTGAACGGGGTTAGCATCAAAACAACGGATCCTTCTGTTGTAGCAGCGATTGAGGCATTGCCCTATGTGCAAAATGTGGTAAAATCTCCGGTCAGTCCGGCAAATACTAAAGTTGAGAAGGTATTCTTTATGAATGAATCATACGGAGTTTCACCTTCTGCAAATGCACATCTGAAAGAAACATCATTTTATGACTATGGTCCTTCCTTTAGCCAGATCAGTATGCTGAAAGGCGACCAGATGCATGAAATGGGATATCGCGGTCAAGGAGTTTTAATTGGTGTCCTGGATGCAGGTTATGACAATGCAGATGAACTTCCTGTATTTGATTCTCTCTGGAATAATGGCCAGATACTGACCACCCGGGATTTTGTAGATGGGGGAGAAGTAACATTTAATAAACATTATCATGGCACCATGGTATTATCTACCATGGGAGGAAATTATCCGGGAGAGGTCGTTGGAACAGCTCCCGAAGCGGATTATATATTGATACGTACTGAAGACGGTGGATCAGAATACCTCATTGAAGAATACAACTGGGTATCAGGGGCTGAATTTGCAGATAGCATTGGTGCTGAGGTTTTGAATACTTCACTGGGATACAGCGATTTTGATGATCCATCACAAAACCATACCTATGAACAAATGGACGGTAATATCACTGCCATCACCCGCGGAGCTGATATTGCTGCCAGCAGGGGAATGATTGTCGTAAACTCAGCCGGTAATTCAGGTACTTCTGCATGGTATTACATTACGGCGCCTGCCGATGGCGACAGTGTATTTACCATTGGAGCTGTTAACTCACAGGGAGTTCCTGCCGGTTTTAGTGGAAACGGACCTACATACGACGGCCGTACAAAACCAAATGTATCTGCTCAGGGCGAAGGCGCTTATTTTGCAAATACCGACGGAAGTTTTATTTATGGAAATGGAACCTCCTTTTCATCTCCGATTATGGCCGGTATGATGGCTTGCCTTTTACAGGCCAACCCATACATGAGCAATATGGAACTGCAGAATGCAGTGCAAGCCAGTGGTAGCATTGCCACCGCTCCTGATAATAAGATTGGCTGGGGTATTCCTGATTTCATGGCAGCTCATAATATCCTGACAATAATCGACGGAGATAATGAGGAGATCCTTTCCGAGGCTTATTTGTATCCGAATCCTTTCTCTTCATATTTTGAATTGAATTTTTATGCCGAAAAGAATACCAATGGACAAATGAGTGTTGTGGATATGACAGGCAGGACTGTTTACAGCAATATCTACCGCATTGAGCAGGGTGTCAATAATATTCGTATTAGTGAATTGAGCAATGTACCTGCCGGCATCTATTTTCTCAGGCTGGAAAGCGGTTCATCAGTGATCACTACCAAATTAATCAGGCAATAAGCTAAAGGTTCAGATCATCGGTGATCTTTTCCATTTTGTTTTCGAGTGCCTTACGGACTTTCTCATAATCTGAGATATCTTTCAATTGCTCTTTAACCCCAAAGTAAAATTTGATCTTTGGTTCTGTTCCGGAAGGACGCATACTGATCTTGCTGCCATCTTCCAGGAAGAACTGCAAAACATTGGATTTAGGAAGGTTTATAGGCGCTTCAGTGCCATTTATCATATCCTTTGCAAGGGAGATGTCATAATCCTTGATCATTACAACCCTGCTGTTATTTATCACTGCTGGAGGATTGCTTCTGAAACGATCCATGATCGCGGCAATTTCTTCTGCTCCCGACATCCCTTTTTTAACGACTGCGATCAATCCTTCAAGATAGAATCCGAACTCCATGTAGATATCAAGCAATATATCAAAGATGGTTTTGCCTTGCGATGCAGCCCAGGCAGCAGTTTCAGCAATTAAGGCGCATGAGCTCACAGCATCTTTGTCGCGTACGAAATCACCGATCATATACCCATAACTTTCTTCGCCTCCGGCAATAAAGGTTTTCTTTCCTTCATTTTTCCTGATGATGTCAGCGATCCATTTAAATCCAGTGAGCACATCATAGGTTTCAATATCATATTTAACTGCAAGGTCGATCAGCAATTCTGAGGTGACAATTGTTTTCACCATGAATTCATTTCCGGTGATCTTTCCGTTCTCTTTCCATTTGCGGAAAATATAATACAAGAGTACTGCTGCTGTCTGGTTCCCGTTTAGCAGGATGAATTTGCCGTGATTGTCTTTAACTGCAATGCCAACCCTGTCGGCATCGGGATCTGTTGCCATTACAAGCGAGGCTCCTTCGCTTTCAGCTTTTGCAATGGCCATTTCCAGGGCAGAGGCTTCTTCCGGATTTGGGGATTTCACAGTAGGGAAATTCCCGTCAGCTGTGGCTTGCTCAGCAACCATACTGATATTCGTAAACCCAAAGTTCTTTAAACACCATGGTACCATTTTAGCTCCGGTGCCGTGCAAAGGTGTGTATACAATGGGAATGCCATGGTATTGCTGAATGATCTCAGGGCTGAGTGATAACTCTTTCAGCTTGTTGAGGTAGAGAATATCTGTTTCTTCACCTATCATCTGTATCAATTCATCTTTTCCATCGAACCTTACATCATCAAATGATTTGATCTTCCTGACTTCATCTATTACATTCTTATCATGGGGAGCAATGAGTTGTGCGCCATCGTCCCAATAGGCTTTATAGCCGTTATATTCTTTAGGATTGTGTGAGGCAGTAACCACAACACCACTCTGGCAACCATAATGCCTGATGGCAAAGGAGAGTTCCGGTGTAGGACGAAGTCCGTTAAAAAGGTATACGTAAATACCATTTGCAGAGAATACTTCCGCTGTGATCCTTGCAAATTCAGGGCTATTGTTCCTTGAATCGTGTGCAATCGCCACTTTAATCTGATTTTTATCCTTATAAACCTTTTTGAGGTAATTGGCCAGGCCCTGTGTAGCCATACCCAGGGTGTACTTGTTCATCCTGTTGGTGCCAACTCCCATGATGCCTCTTAATCCACCTGTTCCGAATTCCAGGCCTTGATAGAAAGATTCAGTCAGTTCCTGTGGATCATTGTCCATCATATTCCTGATCGCTTCTTTGCTATCAGCATCAATATTTCCATTAAGCCAGGCATTGGCATTGCTCATTACGGTTTCTTGTAAATCACTCATTTCTTATTGTTTATCAAGTTTAACTATACATTTTCTTAAAGAGTCTTTCCAATCGGGAATCTCTAAGTTGAAATCCTTTTTGATCTTGCCTTTATCCAAAAGGCTGTAAGCCGGTCTTGCCGCTTTTGAAAATCCATATTCTTTTGTAGTTACAGGAACTACTTTGCAATGAAGACCTGAATATTCAATGATGGTTTGAGCAAATTCAGCCCAATTTGTAAGGCCTTCATTTGAATAGTTGTAAATCTGTACCCCTTTAAAGTCATTCAATTGTGGAAGCATGCTCAGGATTGCATTTGCAAGGTCCATTGCATATGTTGGAGTTCCCATCTGGTCTTTTACTACCCTTAATTCATGATGCTCAGTTGCCAGCTTTCTGATGGTTTTAACAAAGTTATGTGCATATTCTGAGTAAAGCCATGATGTCCGGATGATGGCTGCATTGGGTTTGGCAGTATGAACCGATTGTTCGCCAATAAACTTTGAATGAGCATATTTGGACTGAGGATGTGGCTCGTCCAATTCAGTATAGGCACTTCCTTTTTTCCCATCGAAGATATAATCCGTTGAAATATGGATCAAGGCAAAATCATTCTTTCTGGCTAAACCGGCAAGGATCTGAACAGCTTTCCCGTTAATATTAAGGGCCTGGATGGGATCCTCTTCCGCCTGATCAACGGCATTATACGAAGCACAGTTAATCATGACATCAGGCTGCCAGGATAATACTCTTTTCTCTACAGCATCATAATTTGTAATGTCAAGTTCATCAATATCCGTGAACATGAATTGAAACTGAGGCTTGTCTTTTGCTGCAACCTGCAATGATTGGCCAAGCTGGCCATTTGCTCCACTTACCAACACTTTCATGTTTATTCTCCGTTTTTTTGAAGCGTTTTGAAATATGCGATCGTTTTTTGCAAACCGCTTTTAACGTCTGTTATCGGTTCCCAGCCAAAGGTTTTCTTTGCGAGGCTGATATTGGGCTGTCGTTGCAATGGATCGTCTTCAGGGAGCTTTTTGAAAGCGATCTTTGAAGAGGAAGATGTTAGATCAAGTATCATTGCTGAAAGCTCAAGCATACTCATTTCTACCGGATTTCCCAGGTTTACAGGGCCATTGAAGCTGTCATCGGTATTCATGAGCCTGATCAGGCCTTCCACCATGTCGTCGACAAAGCAGAAACTCCTGCTTTGTTTACCTGATCCGTATATGGTAATGTCGGTGCCATTGAGGGCCTGCATAATGAAGTTACTCACCACGCGCCCATCCTGAGGATCCATACGTGGCCCGTAAGTGTTGAAGATCCTTGCGATCTTGATCTTTACATTATTTTGTTTTTTATAATTGACAAAAAGGGCTTCTGCGCATCTTTTCCCTTCATCGTAGCAAGCCCTGGAGCCAATGGGGTTAACATGCCCCCAATAATCTTCTGTTTGAGGGTGTACCTGCGGGTCACCATAAACCTCGCTTGTTGATGCCTGCAGAATTTTTGCATTTATCCTCTTAGCCAATCCAAGCATGTTAATGCTTCCCATAACACTGGTTTTGATGGTCTTAATGGGATTGAGTTGGTAGTGGATGGGGGAGGCGGGACAGGCCAGGTTGTAAATTTCGTCCACTTCAATGAAGAAAGGCATGGTGATATCGTGTCTGATAACCTCAAAAAAGGGATTGTTCATCAGATGGACGATGTTTTTTTTGTTACCTGTAAAGAAATTGTCGAGACAGATCACCTCATGGCCATCAGTAAGCAATCTTTCGCACAAATGTGATCCCAGGAATCCGGCTCCGCCTGTAACAAGTATCTTTTTTTTCTTCATGGTATTTTCATTTATTTGCCAATGGCAAAATATATAAATCCTGCAGCATCGAGTTCCTCTTTGTCATAAATGTTCCGCCCATCAAATACAGCCGGATATTTCATCATGCTTTTCATCCTGTTCAGATCGGGAACCCTGAATTCTTTCCATTCTGTAACCAATAAGAGGCAATCAGCATCCTTCAGTACAGCATACTGGTCTTCAAGTAATTCTATTTTGTCGCCAAGCAGTCGTTTTGCTTCATCAAGAGCCACAGGATCGTAGGCCGAAACCTCACATCCGGCCTGGAGGAAAAGATCAATAAGGACGCGTGAAGGGGCTTCCCTCATGTCATCTGTTTGCGGTTTGAATGACAATCCCCAGATGGCAATTTTTCTTCCTTTCAGGGCATCATTGAAATGAGCTTTAACTTTATTGAAAAGCACTTCTTTTTGTGCATCATTAACCTCTTCAACGGCTTTTAGCAGGTTCATAATGAACTTATTGTCACTGGCCGTTTTGATCAGGGCTTTTACATCCTTTGGAAAGCAGGATCCGCCATAGCCAATGCCCGGATAGATAAATTTGCTTCCGATCCTTGGATCACTGCCGATGCCTTTTCTTACCATTTCCACATTGGCACCGATAATCTCACAAAGATTGGCCATTTCATTCATGAAACTGATGCGTGTTGCCAGCATGGCATTGGCGGCATACTTTGTCATTTCAGCAGATGGAATGTCCATAAAGATCAATGGATGTCCATTGAGTGTGAATGGTTTATAGAGTTTTTGCATGATCTTAACAGCCCTATCCGATTCAGTTCCGATCACGATGCGGTCAGGCTTCAGGAAATCCTGTATTGCGGCTCCCTCTTTGAGGAATTCCGGATTGGAGGCTACATCGAAGCGAAGCTTGCTGGCTCGTTTATCCAGTTCTGATTGAACGGCTTTTCTGACTTTTTCTCCCGTGCCCACAGGGACTGTACTTTTGGTGGCAACAAGAATGTAATCGTTCATATTGGCTCCAACTTCACGGGCTACTTCCAGTACATATTTCAGGTCGGCACTGCCATCCTCATCAGGAGGGGTGCCTACGGCAATAAAGATTACTTCACAATTTTTAAGTGTTGAGGCCAGATCAGTCGTAAAATGCAGTCTTCCTTTTTCCACATTCCGGCTTATCATGGCATCAAGTCCCGGTTCATATATGGGTACGATCCCCTTTTTGAGGCCTTCGATCTTCTGCTTATCGACATCAACACAGTTGACTTCTATGCCAACTTCTGCAAAGCATGTACCTGTAACCAGACCAACATATCCTGAACCTACAATTGTAATTTTCATATGAGAATTCTACTGTTTTTATAATCAATATTAGAGGTGGTAAAGATAGGGAATTCTTCCTTTATGAATTATGAATAATGGATTATGGATTATGGATGGGGTGCGAGATACCAGCTACCCGCTGCGGAAGATAAATCAATCTGCCTTTTTGCCAGGGTGTTTTATTGCTTGATCAGCTTCAGGTTCGCGTTGGTATAATTATTTGAAACATGCACAATCAGGATTCCCTTTGGCAGATTTAGCATTTCGAGTTGAAAATAGTCCTGCTTGTAGGCAGTGTGTACAGCAAGCTGTTTTCCTGACATATCAAAAACCCGGATCATTGTTTTAGTATCGAAAGGGAATTCGATCCTGCTCATATTGATTGCAGGGTTAGGATATGCAGAAATGGCAGCTGTAGCCCCATTAAGATCCTGGATGCCGGTAACATCAGTATAATAATAATGCTTTAAGATATGATCCGGATGCATGAAGTAATCAGGTTGAACCAACCAGCTCATCAATACTGAATCCAGGGTATAATTATCCTCATTGCACCAATAGGTTTCCTCCCGGACAATGGAATCATTGTTATTTTGGTTTATTGAATAAGTAAATACATAGTTAACGTATCCAGGGACTTTTGTGTGAATTTCATAGTAATTGATATTTTTCCATGCATTTTCAATATAAGTATCTTGATAATAATACCTTAGGGTGTCAGAATTGTAATTTGTCATTCTACTGTCTGGCTCAGGAATAGAGTCTGTAATATAGTAAGTTATTCTCTGGCTTTCATTCTCATTATACCAGAATGTTGAATCAATATATAGCAAACTACTATCCTGGGCAGGAGGGTCATGGATATATGAATATGCTGTTACCAGCCTGTTTAAATCATCGTATTCCATGAGTTCTGTCCGCCAGGGATTTAAAGCATAAACAGTATCATTGTCAAAATAGGTTTTCCGAAAGATGATATTGTTATATTCATCCACATGCTGGATTACTTTATTCACAGCTAATAATTCACCTTCAATAAGATTTAATGTTACACTTTGAATCATATTGTCATTTAAATCATATTCATATGAAGAAGATTGTATGATTTCCCAGGAGTTGTTTAATGTATCAAACCGGTAATTTGTTCTTTGGACAACCCTGTCATTTGAATTATGAACTGATATTTCATATTGGTTTAGATACCAGTCATTTAATTCCTGATCCCAAAGATATCTGTCATTTCGGATCCATTGATAATTAAGATAATAATAGCCTGACCCCCTTATCGGAATCCAGGTATCATTTTCCCTGGCATATTCAAATCGCTTATAAATATTTGTATCACCTCTGGTTTCTTCTTCATAGATGGTCAAATCAGCATTCATCCAGTTTTCCGGAAGATATTTTTCAAAAACAATCATTGAATCCAGCCTGTAATCTTCAACAAGAAAAATATTTAATGAATCAGAACTTTTCAACTGATCATTTATCCTTATTTGTGCAAACAGGCTTGTTGAAAATAATGCCAGAACGAAAAAGGGTAGAAAGTTTCTCATGATGATGGTTTTTGTGATTTAATGCTAACATTCCCAAGATTATGCCAAAATATCAAAGATAATTTTGAATTATGGATCAGGATGGGCTATGATGTACCAGGCTATTAAATTACATAGCCATTTAAGCATTCAACAATTTACTCAATCATTGTTAACTAATAATGTATATCCATTCCACTCTCGCTCCATTCCTTAAATGCTTCGATTGCTTCATCGCGCATTTTATTGATGAAGGGGATTTTTCTATCTTTCGGTAAGCGCTCAATTTCTTCATAGATGAAGTCATCATCGAATCCTGAATTTGCGGCGTCTTTACGTGTACCTGCATAATAGACACGATCGGGGCGAGCCCAGTAAATGGCTCCAAGGCACATGGGGCATGGTTCGCAGCTGGAGTAGATTTCACATCCTTCCAATTGATAGGTCTTCAGTGCTTTGCATGCACGACGTATGGCCAAAACTTCTGCATGTGCTGTAGGATCGTCGGTGGATGTAACTTCGTTCATGGCCGTAGAAATGATCTTTCCATTCTTTACTACCACTGCTCCAAAGGGGCCGCCTTTTCTCTGCCTTGTATTCTCTCTGGCCAATTCAATGGCTTCCTTCATGAATTTCGGATCGTACTTTTCCATTATCTCAAATAATTATTCCAGTTTCCTTTAAAAGTTGGTTGAGAAACTGATTTCTCCAATTGTTCCATAAACTCTTTCCTGGCCAGGTTTATTGCCCCCAGGCTTCTCATATGATCCGTATCCTGTTGCACATCTATCAGGTCAAACTCCCAGGCCCTAAGCAATTCAACCAGGTGGTAAAGAGCAAATTTTGATGCATCCGTTTTTGTATGGAACATCGATTCACCAAAAAATACCTTTCCAAGCGACACGCCATACAATCCACCTACCAGTTCCCCTTTAAATCTGGTTTCCACAGAGTGTGCAAAACCTTCCTTATGCAGCATAATATATGCCTTGAGCATGTCATTTGTGATCCAGGTCCCATCTTGTCCCCTGCGGGGGATGGCCGCACAATGCTGTATCACCTTAACAAAATCACTGTCGAAGCTAATGCTGTATTTTTCGCTTTTGATGAGCTGCTTCAGGCTTTTCGATATTTTTAATTTATCTGGATACAACACCATACGAGGATCAGGAGCCCACCACATGAGGGGGGCCCCTTTCATAGGCCATGGGAAAATGCCGTTGGCATACGCAAGGATCAGTCTGTCTACCGACAAATCTCCTCCAATTGCCAGGATCCCTTCTTCTTCAGCATACGAAGGATCAGGGAAGACAAGTTCTTTATTTAACCTGTAAATCGGCATACAAAAACTATATTTTATTCAGGCATTTGATAATTGCATCGGCTGTTTCTTCAACTTGTTCAGGAGTGATGATAAGGGGAGGAGCGATACGGAATGCGGAAGGCATAAAGAGAAAGCGATCGGTGATCAGACCTTCTTCCACAAACAATTCCACTAGTTTATTGGTGGCCTCAAGATTGTGGAGCTCAACAGCCATCATCAGGCCTTGATATCTGATTTCCTTAATGACAGGATGCCCTTTCAGCCTTTCAAAAAACTGCTGTCCACGTTCGTTTGCAGCCTGAATGAGTCCGTTGTTAAGGATCACTTCAAGGTTTGCCAGAGCTGCAGCACAGGAAACGGGATGTCCGCCAAAGGTGGTGATATGTCCAAGTGCAGGATTAAATGTAAGCTCATCCATGATCTGCCTTGAACTGATAAAGGCTCCCGTTGGCATTCCACCACCCATTCCTTTGGCCAGGCAAAGAATATCCGGAACGATTCCCGAATGCTCGAAGCTGAAAAGTTTTCCGGTCCTTCCGAATCCCATCTGTATGTCGTCAACTATCATCAAAGCGCCTGTTTCATCGCATTTCTTTCTAACATTCTGTATGAATCCGGAGGAGGGAAGGATGATCCCAGCCTCTGCCTGTATGCATTCCAGCACTACGCAAGCTGTTTTTGTACTGATCTCTTCCAGCATTGCATTCTTATTGTATTCCAGGAACCTGATATCAGGGATAAGAGGCCGGAATGCCTGCTTAAGTTTCTCATTTCCAAGAATACTGAGAGCCCCGGCTGTACCTCCGTGATAAGCATTTTTGAAGGCAATGATTTCCGTTCGCCCGCTATGACGTTTTGCGAGCTTTAATGCTCCTTCGATGGCTTCGCTGCCCGAATTTACAAAGTAAACTGCTGTTAGTGGTTCAGGTAATTGAGAAGCCAGTTTTGCTGCCAGTCTTACCTGTGGGGATTGGATGTATTCACCATACACCATCAGGTGCATATATTTTTCAAGCTGATCATGGATTGCCTGTATCACCTTTGGGTGGCGATGCCCAACATTGCTCACTGCAACTCCGGAAACCAGGTCTGTATAACGCTTACCATTCGTGTCATAAAAATATATGCCTTCCGCCTTTTCGACTTCAATGGCCAGTGGCGTATGGGAGGGGAGTCCCATATGCTTGAAATAGAGTTCTCTCAATCTTGACATCATCTACTGCTTTATATATACAAATGTAAGGAAAGATGTTAGTTATTTTGTTCATAAAATTATGCATGCTCTAATAAAATTTACGTTATACTTGCACACATGCATATGAAATTCAAAGACAAAGTGGTTATCATTACAGGGGCATCCTCAGGGATCGGCAAGGCCCTTGCAATGGAGTTTGCCGGAATGGGCGCAAAAATAGTTATGGCCGCCCGCAATGAAAAACGGCTTAATGAAGCCATGGAAGATGTTAAAGCTGTTGGCGCGGAGGTCATTGGGGTTTCTACAGATGTTTCTGTGGAAGAAGATTGTAAATTGCTCATCGATAAAGCAGTAGAGAAGTTTTCTGCTATTGATATTTTGATCAATAATGCGGGCATATCCATGCGGGCGGTATTTGAAGATACTGAGCTGGATGTCCTCAAACGATTGATGGATATTAACTTTTGGGGCACTGTGTATTGTACAAAATTTGCGCTTCCATATTTATTAAAAAGCAAAGGGAGCGTGGTTGGGGTATCATCCATCGCCGGCTACAAAGGGCTTCCGGGACGAACCGGTTATTCATCATCAAAATTTGCTATTCATGGATTCCTGGAGACCTTGCGAATAGAAAATATGAAGAAGGACCTGCATGTGCTGATCGCATGTCCCGGGTTTACGGCTTCAAATATCAGAAATACTGCACTGAATGAAAAAGGGGAGATGCAGGGCGAATCACCAAGGGATGAAGGCAAGATGATGAGTGCCGAAGAAGTTGCAAGGCACATTGCCAGGGCAATCTCAAAGCGTAAAGACAGACTTACGCTTACTTTTCAGGGAAAGATGACTGTATTGCTCAATAAGTTTTTTCCTAAGTTTTTAGACAAACAAGTATATAATCATATGGCTAAAGAGCCTGATTCACCATTTAAATAAGTAAATATGAAAAACCTTGTACCTGAGATCAAGCCGAAGGAAGGCTTCGGAGACTTGAAATTCGGTGAAATTTCCGAACATGTGATCGAAATTCTGGGAGAACCGGAAGAATTTGAAAATTTTGAAGATGACGATGAATTCAATACAACGATATTAAACTACTGGGAAATTGGCCTTTCTGTGTTTTTTGAAGGCACCGAGAAATCAGTGGTTTCCTGCTTTGAGACCGATATACCCGAATCTACCCTTTATGGCAAGAAGGTATTCGAGATGGATGAAAAATCCGTGATTGCCCTGATGAAGGAAAAAGGCTTTGAAGTTGAAGAAATAGAAGAAGATCCCAGTGGTGAACGCCGTATTTCGTATGACGATGCCCTTATCGATTTCTTTTTCCATGATGATGAACTGATTGCCGTGAATTGGGGTGTTCTCATTAATCAAAAAGGCGAAATAGAAGAGTTTTAGTATTCTAACTCCTCGGGTGATACATCTGAATGGTACTTTTCAGATATTCCCTGTCAAGATGTGTATAAATTTCGGTGGTAATGATGGATTCATGCCCAAGCATTTCCTGTACAGCCCTGAGGTCCGCACCTCCTTCAACAAGGTGAGTGGCAAATGAATGGCGAAAAGTATGCGGACTGATGCTTTTGCGAATCCCTGCTTTTTGGCCAAGATCCTTCACGATCAGGAAGATCATTGTTCTGCTTAGCCTTCCGCCTCTTCGGTTAAGAAAAACAATATCCCCATCATTTTTTCCGGCTTGAACCAGATTCCTGCTATTTTCCAGGTAGAGCTTGATATGCTTAACAGCGGTATTGCCAATTGGAACCAGCCTTTCCTTATTCCCTTTTCCAATGACTTTAATGAACATATCCCGAAAAAAGATGTCGGTGATCCTCAGGTTAGTGAGTTCTGAAACCCGCAAGCCACATCCATAGAGGGTTTCAAGGATGGCTTTATTGCGTTCCCCTTCAGGGAGGCTCATGTCAATGGCATTAATAACTTTATCAACTTCCTCTTTTGATAAGGTATCAGGCAGTTTTCGGCCTGGCCTAGGAGCTTCAAGCATGCTTGCAGGATCTTTTGTGATGATGCTTTCAAGATATAAATATTTGAAAAAGGCTTTAAGTCCGGAAATGATCCTTGCCTGTGTCCTGGCACTCAATCCAATTTCGTTGATCTGCTTAATAAAAAGCTGAAGGTCGGCAAGATCCAGATCCGATGCTCTATTCTTATTGATGTATGCTTCTTCAAAGGCAGCAAGCTTTGCCACATCATTTAGATAGGCTTCCACGGAATTGGCCGAAAGCGATTTTTCAAGCTTCAGATATGCCTTAAATCCTGAAATGAGTGGAGGCCAGTTCATGGCTTAAAGATAGGGAAATAGGAGATACGGATCTATTTTGAATATTGGCTAAACATTGTGTAAAATATGCTAAGCTTCTTATGGTGCATTAAGTTCAAATGGATAGATCAGTTTCCAGTCGTTTTCCATATCAATGATGGTCCATCCTTTTTCAATAGCCTCATCAAGGCCCTTGTCGAGATGGCCTATTGCTGATTGCCTGTCATAAGCCCATTCCCTGATAGAATCCGTATGGTGCAAATAGAGCATGAAATTTGCACCATCCCCCTGAGAAGTCCATTGCATCATGGCCAGGTCGCCATCGGAATTTCCTGAACAAAAAACCGGGCGTCGTCCAATAAACTTGTGAATGCCAATGGGCTTGCCTTCCTTATCATCAATAAAATCAATTTCTGGCAAGCGCTGTATCATGGCTATTCCATCTTTCAGCACAAATTCTGTTTTAATGCTGCTGCCTATTACCTGATCGTTGGGAATGCCATATGCTTCCTCCACCCAGGCCCGCATAAATTCCACACCGCCTCCGGAAACAATAAAAGTCTTGAATTCATTCTCACGCAAATAGGAAAGCAATTCAAGCATAGGCTGATATACCAGATCAGTATATGGCCTGTTGAAACGTGGATGCCTTGATTTTGAAAGCCATTCCTTCACTATATCCTGAAATTCTTCAGTGTTCATTTCAGCATGGGTCGCCATTACGATCTCCAGAAGACCATGCGTACCATATCCCATCAATGCATTTATATCGTTTTCCAGTACTGCTTTGAATGGTTGCTCTGATTTCCACTCAGGATGCTCGGGTGCAAGCTCCTTAACGCGGTCAATGGCGAAAAACAATTGGAAATAGGCCGGTTGTTCCGACCAGAGATTTCCGTCATTGTCAAAAACAGCAATTCGATCCTGCACAGCAATGTAGTTTTGGCTTTCAGGATTGATGGCTTCCTCAACAAAATTGATTATGGATTGCTTTGTATTTCCTTCATTCCAGGATGGTAATGGATTGAAATGAATTTCTTCTTTTTCCTGTATATTTGTACAGGAAAATATCACAGATATTATTGCGATAAAAGTGAATAAGCTTATCTTTTTCATAATCTAAAATTAATAAATATTTCCTAATAACAGATGCCTCACACTTCATACCTTAAATTATTTCCAATAAAGTTTTGATATTTAAATAAAGTCTTGTATTTTTGCACCCCGAAATTTATAGGAGAACCAGGAAAATGGCTAAAAAATCGAAAGATCAAAGGGTGCAGGTAATTCTGGAGTGCACAGAGCATAAAACAAGCGGAATGCCGGGTACTTCAAGGTACATCACCACAAAGAACAAGAAAAACACGCCCGACAGGCTCGAGATTAAAAAATACAATCCGATCCTGAAGAAGATGACAGTTCATAAAGAAATTAAATAATATTATACCATGGCTAAGAAAGTAGTTGCTTCGTTACAATCCCAAGGCAAAGATTTTGCCAAGGTTATCAGAATGGTGAAATCACCTAAATCTGGTGCTTATTCATTCAAGGAAAACATTATTCCTTCCGACTCGGTAAAGGAATTTTTATCAAAGAAATAAGTGATACATACCTCATAATTAAAGCTTTTTCCTTTAACGGAAGAAGCTTTTTTTATAAATACATAGATTATGGGTGTTTTTAAAATATTTTCAAGGGAAAAAAAGGAAAGGCTGGAAGAAGGCCTTGATAAAACCCGTAGCAGCGTATTTAGTAAGATCTCAAAAGCTGTCGTTGGTAAATCAAAAGTGGATGAAGAAGTTCTTGATAATCTGGAAGAAATATTGGTGACCTCTGATGTTGGTGTTGAAACTACATTAAAGATCATTGAAAGGATAGAGGAGAGGGTGGCCCGCGACAAATACCTGGGCACTTCCGAGTTAAATACCATTCTTAAGGAAGAGATCGCACAACTTCTTCAGGAAAATGGTGACTCCGAACTCCCTGATTTTGAAGCACCGCTGGCGAAGACGCCCTATGTGATCATGGTTGTTGGTGTAAATGGAGTGGGTAAAACCACCACAATAGGAAAACTTGCTTATCAGTTTAAGAAAGCCGGAAAAAAGGTTATGCTGGGTGCCAGCGATACTTTCCGTGCCGCGGCTGTCGACCAGCTACAGATCTGGGCCAACAGGGTAGGCGTGCCAATGTCGTCAAAAGGCATGGGAGCGGATCCTGCTGCAGTTGCTTATGAAACCATGCAGGAGGCAGTCGATCAGGGAATTGACATTGTAATTATTGATACGGCGGGGAGGCTGCATAACAAAGTGGGCCTGATGAATGAACTGACCAAGATCAAGCGTGTAATGCAAAAAGTAATCCCTGATGCTCCACATGATGTATTGCTAATTCTTGATGCATCCACCGGACAGAATGCTATTGAGCAGGCGAAACAATTTACTGCTGCGACTGAAGTTACTTCACTGGCGCTCACGAAACTCGATGGTACAGCCAAAGGGGGTGTTGCCATTGGGATATCCGACCAGTTCAGGATTCCTGTAAAATATATCGGCATTGGTGAACAAATGGAGGACCTGCAGGTTTTCAATCGTAACGAATTCGTTGATTCTCTATTTCATTCTTAAAAGATGACTAAAAAGGTCAATATTATCACCCTCGGGTGTTCCAAAAATCTTGTAGACTCAGAATTCCTGCTTGGGGAACTCAAAGCCGGTGGACTGGAAGTGATGCATGAATCAAACGAACCCGCCGATTATGTGATCATAAATACATGTGGGTTTATAAGCGATGCGAAGGAAGAATCCATCAATACTATACTGGATTATGCTGAGGCCAAGAAGAATGGTCAACTTGAAAAACTTTTTGTTACTGGTTGTCTATCACAACGATATGCTTCTCAACTCAGGGATGAGATTCACGAAGTGGATGGCTTTTATGGAACGGAAGATGTCCCCGCCATTTTGCGTGATCTGGGTTTCGATCCAAAACGTGAACTTGTGGGTGAAAGAATGCTCACAACCCCTTCACATTATGCTTATTTGAAGATATCGGAAGGCTGCGACAGGAATTGCTCCTTTTGTGCCATTCCGTTCATCAGGGGGATGCATAAATCAAGAACTCCTGAATCGCTGGTAAAGGAAGCTGAACTGCTTGTTTCAAAAGGTGTTAAAGAGTTGATATTGATTGCCCAGGATCTAACATGGTATGGTATTGACCTGTATAAGGAACAAAAACTTGCCTATTTGCTTGAGCAGCTTGCTGCCGTGAAAGGGCTTGATTGGATTCGCTTGCATTATGCTTATCCTGCTTCATTTCCTGAGGATGTACTTCAGGTAATGAAAGATCATGATAATATTTGCAATTATCTTGATATTCCACTGCAACATATCAGCGACCCTATACTGAAATCAATGAAGAGAGGCCTGGGTGGCATTGATACTCGCAAACTGATCAAAAGGATCAGGGAAACGGTTCCCGGCATCGCCATACGTACCACCATGCTGGTTGGTTATCCGGGCGAAACGGATGAAGATTTTCAGGAATTGCTTGAATTTGTAAAGGAAAGCCGATTTGAACGACTGGGAGTTTTCACATATAGTCCCGAAAAAGGCACTTCTTCATATGATCTCCCTGATGATGTTCCTGAAGAAGTGAAACAAGAACGCCTGGAAGAACTGCTGGCCCTGCAACAAGATATTTCTCTTGAATTGAATGAAGAGAAGATCGGAAAGGTTTTTAAAGTGTTGATCGATAGCAGAGAAGGTGATTTCATGACCGGCAGAACAGAATATGATTCACCGGAGGTGGATAATGAAGTGATCATACGTGATTTGAGCCTTAAAACAGGTGAATACCACAATATTCGAATCAGTTCAGCCTCTGAATTTGACCTCAGCGGAGAAAAAGTTTGATTTAGGCTTGATTTTTCATTCAAGCTTCCTACATTTGTTAGATAAATCCTACAATTATGAAAAATATAATTTTATTGTTTCTATTCGCAATGCTGATTTCAGCTACACAACTCAGTGCCCAGGCCACTTATGAGGTCAATGAATCCGGTGACACAGTCAATTTTACGGATGTAAATGGCTTAAAACAGGGTTACTGGAATGAAATGGATAGAAATATAAGCAGCAAGGGAGCTTATTTAGATGGCGTAAAAGAAGGAACCTGGATGTATTATCACCCAAGGGGGTTTATGTCAAAACTTGAGACGTATAAAAATGGAAAGTTGAACGGTATCTATATAGGAATCGATAACAGAGGCTACCTCTCAAGGGAAGAATTCTATGTCGATGATAAGTTGGAAGGCCTGGCAATCATTTATAAATATGGTGGAAATCCCCAAAGCAAGATTTATTATAAAAAAGGTGTTAAGCATGGTAAATCGGAGCTGTATTATGAAAATACCAAGCTTCAGGAGTCATCTATTTATTCCAATGGCGAGCGCGATGGGGCAACAGTCTGGTATGATATGACAGGAAAGAAAATAGCTGAGTTTCAGTATAAAAAAGGCGTCTTTGACGGCGTACAGAAAACATACTATGTCAATGACAGCTTGCAGTCGATCGAATATTATGAGAACAATCAAGCAGAAGGTGAATTCTTTGAGTTTCATGAAAATGGGAAGGCTAAAACCACCGGACAGTTCAAGAACGGAAAAAAGATCGGTACCTGGAAAGAATACAATGATCTGGGTGTTATAACAAAGGAAACACGTTATAAGGATGGAGAGGTAAAAAGTGAAAAAGTCTACTTCGAAGAGGCGGATCAATAATCCATTTACATCGATAGAAGGTTATAATTGTTTTGGTTGTTCACCAAACAATCCCTGCGGCCTTCATATGCAGTTTTATGAGGATGGGGAGGAAGTGGTATCAGAATGGCAACCTGGCCAGCATTTGCAGGGATATGGCAACGTATTGCACGGAGGAATTATCAGCACCATTATGGATGAGATCGCCAGCTGGTATATCATGACAAAATTAAAAACGGCAGGCGTCACGTATCAATTGCAAACCAATTTTCTATCACCGTTATACACCAACAAAGGCAAAATTACCCTCCGAGCCTCACTCAAAGAGCAGCGCAGGCGTAAGACAGATATTGATGTGAAAGTATTTGATAATGAAGGCCAGCTTTGCGCAGAAGGTGTTGTTGGTTATTTCGTTTTCCCTGAAAAAATGGCAAAAGAAAAGCTATACTATCCTGACTTTGATAGTTTCTTTGACGAATGATCAATATTGCTTTGCAATTTCTTGAATGAGGGCCGACCAGTGTACATCTCCCCGTTTACTTCCAAATCTAACAATGATCAGGTTTTTTGATGGATCTAAATAAATATATTGCCCAAGGATTCCCTTGGCAAACACAGAACCATCATCCATGACACGCCAGAAATAGGTATATGGGTAATTCTCAGAGTCCCTGGAATCATTGTGTATCCCCATTGAATAATGAACAAACTCTTCAGGGATGATCTGCTTTCCCTTCCAATTGCCATGATTCAGGTAAAGCCGCCCAAACTTGGCGAAATCAATCGCTGTAGCATTTAAACAGCAAAAGGCTTTGACCATTCCATTCTTTTTACAATCGTAATTCCATGTGGCTTCGTGCTCCATTCCTAATTGTGACCAGATCTTTTCCTGAAAATAATCAGTGAACTTTTGTCCGGTTACTTTTTCTATGATCATGGCAAGTATCTGGGTATTGCCACTGTTATAGTAATATTCCGTCCCCGGTTTCTTATTGATTTTTAGCTTGTAAACATATTTCTCAAGATTGCGTCCATAATAAAACTTTGCGGCGTGGCCGAAGGGATTGTAATAGGTTTCACTAAATTTGATCCCACTACGCATATTCAGTAGGTTTTTAAGGCTTACCTCATCAAATCCGGGATGCTTGAAATCTGTCAGGAAATCTGTAACAGGCTGATCAACGGATTTAATATATCCTTCGCCTATGGCAACTCCTGTCAGGGCTGATACAAAGGTTTTTGCAATACTAAACCCTGTCAGCTTCGAATCACGCTCTGAACCATTCAAATACTTCTCATAGAGGAGGCTGTCGTTGCGGATCACAAGGAAAGCAAAGGTCTTGTTTTCTTTAAGCAACTGGTCAAAGTTCTCATACTTTCCCTTCGAATTATGGTTTATTGGTACCTGAGGGGATTGAGGGTTGTCGTTTTCAATAAAATTGAATAAAGGTGTTGAATTTGGGATTTTGTAGGCAGGAAACCTGTTCTGGTCTTTTGTATCGGCTGTATTCCAGATTACATAGCGTCCGGCATGGCATCCACTTAGAAAGCTCATAGCGGCAAGGATTAAAAAAAAATGTAAAAAGCGTTGCTTTTTCATAAGCGGCAAATATAATTAATAAACGCTATTAAACTTTTTCCACTTGCAGAAATCAAAAGCAGGATTTTGGGGAGCCTCCTCAGACAGCGGCTCCTGGCAGTCAAAATTCAGATTTAAAATGATCAAACTTCCAGGTTGGTCATTTTATCTGTAATTTCAAACTCATAATCATGGTATTGATATATTGGCATAACCTTTTCAGTTTGAGATACTGAATAGCCATATGTTGATTCATATTCAGAAGCCTCTTCACCCAGGGCTTCCATTTGATGGATATAGGCCATGATGGATTTTGATTCCACAATAGTGACCTTTCCCATTTTTTCAATGATAGGGGAGTGCCAACGGGTTTGATCATGTTCAAACAGAAGCACTCTTTTCCCACCAGGGGTAATGCCTATTGTTCTAAATGTAAGGCTTTTCCCTACACCGGGAAGGTTTAATACATTTCTGTCCAAAGCCAGGAATGGGAGTTTGGCTTTTTCCCTGATCTCAGCCAAAATTTCTTTGCTATGTTCGGCATGTAAACCTATATTTCTGATCTGTTCAAGGTATTTTGATGGAACTGCTCCATGCACTTTTTCTTGCATTTGTTCCTGCACAGCCCTTTCATTCGGAGTAAAATTGGCAGAATTCTCCTTAAAGCCTTTTACTGAAAAGGTATAATAGGTAAGGATGCCGAGATCATTTAGTACCTGTCTAAGCTTGTTCGTATGTCCGCGCTTTGAGGCGCCTACCGTAAATACCAGCTGATTTGTTATGATCCATCCTGATGACTGCAAACGCTCTATTGCCCTGCGAGCTTCCGGTGTTATCTCCAAGGCAGTCTCAAAGTGTGATTGGATTACAAATTGAGTCATGCCAATTTTCTTGGCTTTCCTCTTAAATTCGCTTAATACAGCAATCAGTTCATGAGAAACCCGCATAGGGAGATAGGCCGGCAATCTTGTTCCTAATCTGATGCGCCTCATTTCGGCATATTTTTCACCGTCAGGGCGTTCCTTGTTGTCATTGATTTTCCTTAATGCCATCCTATAAACAGCATCAAGCACAGATTTCAGGGATTTATCTGAGGCCATCAGAGCATCGCCTCCGGTAATAAGAATATCGCGTAATTGTGAATCATTCCTGAAATATTCCATGAATTGCTCCAGGCGATCAGGCCAGTTGGACTTGGGCTTTAGGCGATTAAGATCGAAATTTAGGTTGCCACGCTGAAAATCATACATCCGCTGGCACGATGAACATAGCCCTGCACATGCCCTTCCCATCGTATTGGGAATAAGAATGGCAACTTCAGGATACCTTCTGTGAAGGGAGTGACTGGAAGGCAGAATCCAACCTGCAGCATTGGGTTCACCAGGCTTTACAATATCTTCTTTTTCCCATGCATGGATCTTTCCAAATTCTTGTACAAGTTCTTTGCTGTAAAAAATATACTCACGGATGGCTTCGTCTGTCCCCTTTAAATGCATTTCAGGATGTACCATTAAAAGAGATAGATAATAAGGGTTCACAAATGTGGGAATACCTGCTTCCTTTGCCTTCCTAAGTTGGTTGAATCTCTTTTCTGAAATAGAATTGTCAAGCATTTCCATAAGGACTTCCGGATCCCTGATGGCGAAGCGGAGATGGAAGAGTCTGCTTTGCCACCACGTCAGCATAAGAGCGTATTTCTTGTCTTGCGACATGCCGGGTTCAAAAAAGAACTTTGCATCCCGGATGCGGCCAACATCCATCATCTCAATAAATTTACGGATGATCCTGTCCCTGTTTTCATTGCGGATAGTGACAATTTCCGGATCGAGGCCTGAAGGATGCCTGTCAATCCATTCAAGTATCTTTTCTTTGGAGGGAACACTTTTATTGAGCTTGCCTGAGAACTGCCTGAAGAGCATAATATTATCCATGACAAAGTCAGGCTTGAAATCATAATTTTTAGTTTTTATGGCATTGAAAAGCTGTCCGAAAGGATCAGAAATTACTTGCTTTTTGCTAATATTTGGATCCTCAACTTTAATGCCTGCATAATCCAGGTAATCGATCATACGAAGGGCAGCAACATCTTTCCATTTCAGTTTCCTGAAGTCTTGCCTGCTTATCTCACCAGACATAATGCAATTCAACAAATGCGGACGTTCTTTAGCATATGACATAACCCATGCTCTGATCGAATTCTTAAAGATTTCATCAGTTGCACTTTCCTGAATACTTTCCCTTAGGAACCTGTTTTCGGAGAGTAATAAATTGAGCAAAGCCTGAAGTCTAGTTAATATCATTTCACAAACATTTGTGTTTTACCTATCAATAGCTAAACAAAAACCTATGCTGTTTGTTATATCAGAAAGATAGATCAAAACAATCGACTTATGATAGGTAATTGTAAATAAATCAGTCGATTAGAGTTATATTTTTGATCGGTAATGCAAAGATAAGCATTTTTTTAAAAGGATAGAAAATGAAGTGCCTTATCTCCATATTAATCCTTAGGCTTATGCAAAAGCGTATGATTTCTGGCAATCAGACATAAAATAGACCCAGTGAAAACCAATAGCAATAGTACAAACATCAATATTTATTATCATGTTAAGAGGATTTTTTGAGGCTCCAGCAGCCTATAACGAAGTAGTAAAAGACTATGCACCCGGAAGTCGTGAAAGGGAAAGCCTTCAGAATACATTAAAAGAAATGAGGGCTGCTCCACGAGACATCCCAATGATCATTGGCGGGAAAGAAGTCAGGACTGAGCATAAACTTGATATACATCCTCCTCATGATCATGATCATCTGCTTGGCCATTATTATATGGGAGATGCCTCTCACGTGAACATGGCAATAGATGCAGCTTTGGCGGCCAGGCAGGGATGGCAGTCATTGTCATGGGAACACCGGGCTTCCATCTTTTTGAAAGCGGCAGACCTGATCTCAGGTCCTTATCGGGATAAAATCAATGCCTCCACCATGTTGGGGCAATCGAAGAATGTATATCAGGCTGAGATTGATGCAGCTTGTGAAATGGCTGACTTTTTTCGTTTCAATGTTCAATTTATGGTACAAATTTACAAAGACCAGCCTGTTTCATCAAAAGGGATATGGAACCGCGTTGAACAACGCCCCCTTGAAGGTTTCGTATATTCTGTTACACCTTTTAATTTCACTTCTATTGCAGCAAACCTTTCTGCCGCACCTGCTCTCATGGGAAATGTAGTGGTATGGAAACCATCCGAAACCCAGATCTATTCGGCTGCTGTTATTATGGACGTTTTTAAAGAAGCCGGATTGCCGGATGGTGTGATCAATATGGTATTGGTTGATGGACCGGTAGGCGGAAAAGTGATGTCGACCCATCCTGACTTTGTCGGGGTGCATTTTACAGGATCCACAGAAGTATTCAAAAAAATATGGAAAGCCATTGGTGATAATGTGATGTTACACAATACGTATCCCAAGATCGTGGGAGAAACAGGAGGGAAGGATTTTGTAATGGTGCACAAAACCGCAGATCCCATACAGGTAGCTACTGCCTTGTCGAGGGGAGCTTTCGAATACCAGGGACAAAAATGCTCTGCAGCATCGAGGGCATATATCCCAAAAGGAATGAGGCAGGAAGTTAAGGAACGATTGGTAGAAGATGTAAACAGCTTTAAAATGGGAGGCCCGGAAGATTTCGGGAACTTCATCAATGCGGTGATTGATGAAAAAGCCTTTCTGAAGATAACTGGCTATATCGACAGGGCAAAAGAACATCCCGACACTGAAATTATAGCAGGTGGGGACTATGACCGTTCAAAAGGCTGGTATATCAGGCCAACTGTGATACTCTCGAAGGATCCGTTGTATGAATCCATGCAGGAAGAGATCTTTGGGCCGGTACTCACCATTTACCTTTATGATGACGAGAAATACGAAGAAACCCTCCAACTGGTCGATAGTACCTCTCCTTATGCGCTTACAGGAGCTATCTTTGCCAACGATCGCTTTGCAATAGATCTGGCGTTGAGCAAATTGGAAAATGCTGCCGGAAATTTCTACATCAATGATAAGCCAACAGGTGCCGTTGTCGGACAACAACCGTTCGGAGGTGCAAGGGCATCTGGGACAAATGACAAATCAGGTTCATATCTGAACCTTCTTCGCTGGGTTTCTCCACGCACGATCAAGGAAAATTTTAACCCGCCAACAGATTACAGGTATCCATTTCTTGGTGAATAAAAAATATTGAACTTATGAAGTAGTAAGGGATATTGAAGAGGTAAGCTGTATCGGGTAACAAGTACCTATTTTTTAATTACATATTTCTTACGAACCGGCGATTTCTTAACAAATGAATTCCTGGCGTTCGGGCTTTTATATGCTTTGATTCTTGAAGACTTGTTGTAGGCTACTTTACTGTGGGTATTATAGGCTCTTTGTGAGCAGGATGCAGAGGTCACCAAGAATAAGCCAACGATAAGAGTAGCAATAACGAAAGAAAGGCTTAATCGAAACTTCATTTTGTAATAATTAGGGTTGGGCCATTAAATCTTTGGTAAAATTAACATTTTTTTAATAAACGCTTTAACGGCTCTAAAATTTCCTACCTTTGACATATTCAATGGTGTGCAATACTGCCCTGCAGTAACGCCATAATAGGGAATGGGGTGTAAATCCTCAACAGTTCCCGCTGCTGTGAATCTTAAGCCTTAGGGCAAGCGTTTCGGAAATCCTTAAGCCACTGTCTGATAGTAATGATGGGAAGGCCTTCCGGAACGGAGATAAGTCAGAAGACCTGCCATTGAATGAAAATGAAAGGCTTTCGGGTAAAAGGCTCTTGATAAATTTCAACGATTTATTCAAAGTTTTCTCCCTGGAAATAATCCCTTAAAAGGGTTATTTGATGACGTTAAAAGGATTTATATCGATCTCGTTTGCTTTGCTGGCATGTGTTCTTGAAGCACAACATGCAAAGCCTGATACGATCATGAGCCTCGACACTGTGAATATAAGTGCAGAGCGCTATTCAGCCTATTCATCCGGACAGAAACTGATAAGCATTAATGCAGAGGTTTTATCGGAGGATCAAAGCAATAATATTGGCGATATTCTTAATGAGCATACATCTGTATATGTACGCTCATATGGTGGAGGTTCCATCTCAAGTATGTCGTTCAGGGGTACTTCTTCAAATCAAAGCAGTATTTTCTGGAACGGGATCAATATACGGATGCCCAGCCTGGGAAGTTCAGACCTTTCACTCATACCGGCTCCTTTTTTTGAAAATGCGTCCATCGTTTTTGGGGGCAGCAGTATCCGGTATGGCAGTGGGACGATAGGAGGGGCTGTGTTTCTTGATAATAAGGCTTCATTTGACGGCAAAACAAATGCTGCTGCAAATTTCAGAACAGGTAGCTTTGGATATATGGGAACTTCCTTGCAAGCTTCTTCATCAGGAGAAAAAATTTATGTTAAGTTGGCTTTTACTGCCAGTGAAGCGAGAAATGATTACTTATATAAAAACATAAGAGGAGAGGAGAAGAGACTCGATAATGCAAAAGTAAGCAGCATAGGCCTGAATATCCATGCAGCAGCAAAACTGGGACCCCGGAATCAACTTGATCTGTTTTTCTGGTATCAGGAAGCTTTACGAGAGATCCCGCCAACCCTTAGCATGAGTGCAAGCGATTCATATCAGTCGGATCGTGCAGGAAGAAGCTCCATACAGTGGAAGCGATTTTTTGATCATGGTGCCCTGTACGTTAAAACAGCATGGTTCTCAGAATATGAGAATTTTACAGATCCTTCTATTGCATTGCAATCAAGCATTAAGACCAATACCTATTTTATTGAAACCGAATACCGGCATCAGCTTTTTAAAAATGCCAGTATGGATGCCGGGATAAGTTTTACCGGTGAAATGGCTGATATTGATGCATATGGCGGTATACAGAACAGGGATTGGATTGCTTTATTTGTAAACTACAAACAATATTTACCTAAGATCCGGTGGAACTTCGTGGCAGGCGCCCGGCAGGAGATAAGTGGAAAAACACTCTCTCCTTTTACACCATCCATTGGAATTGAAGGCCCGATCGCAGCTTTCTTATCTCAAAAATTGAGTGTTTCAAGAAACTACAGGCTTCCAAGCATGAATGAATTGTATTGGCAACCGGGAGGGAAGCCCGATATCAAACCCGAAAGCAGCTGGAATGCTGAATTCAGTTTATTAGCAGGACTATTAGAAAAACAGAACACAGGTCTGCACTTCGTGGCCACTGCATACAGTTCCTATGTATCTGACTGGATCCTTTGGTTGCCGAAAGAGAACTTCTGGACTGCCGACAATATTAAAAATGTATGGGCCAGGGGGGTGGAATTATCAGGGGATTACGAAATCGGAAATCAGGAGAGATCATTGCAATTCGGGCTTTCATATACCTTCTCCCGGTCAACAAACGAATCTTCAGACGTAAATGGAGATTCTGAAGGAAAGCAATTGATCTATACGCCTTTGCATAATGCATCTGCCAGGCTAAAACTTGCAGTTCAAAGCTGGAAACTCATATTCATATCAAATTATTCAGGCATGAGTTATACAACAAGCGATAACCTTACTTCATTACCTGGGTACTATCTTGCTGATATTGCCCTGCATAAGAAATTTAAAACAAGGCATATTGATATTGGACTTGTGGCAAGGATCAACAACCTCTTTAACAAGGAATATGAAGTTGTTGCATACAGGCCCATGCCTGGTACAAATTTTAATTTTTCACTTACACTCAACTTTAATAACTAAGCATGTACAGAAAAAGTTTATTTAGTATTTTGTTGCCGGTATTGGCAATTCTTACATTGATAATATCATGTAAGAAGGATAAGGGCACAGAACCTCCTGTAATTAGGCCGGATAACCGAGTTTTTATTGTCAATGAGGGGCCTTTCCAGGATGGAGTTGGCTCATTGAGTATTTTCTATAGGGATACCGAAGAGGTAGAGAACAATGTTTTTGAAAAAATCAATGGTTTTCCGCTTGGGAATCTTGCACAATCAATTGCTGTTTATGGAGATAAAGTATATATCGTGGTGAATAATGCCGGAAGAATTGAAGTTGCATCAAAAGAAGACCTTGTTTCCCTTGGAGCGATCGAAGGTGTGGGCATGCCAAGGTATTTTCTGGGTGTGAGCGATCGAAAAGGGTATGTAACAAGCTGGGATAATATGGTGTATGTAATAGATCTTGAGGACAATACAATAATCGGTAACATCCCCACAGCTACTGGCCCTGAAAAGATGCTGATGGTGAATGAAGAGATATGGGTGTTGAATCAGGGAGGGTACAGTTACGATAGCATAGTGACAATAATTGATGGAAACAATGATCAGCTAATTATGAACCTGGTAGTCGGCAATAAGCCGAGTGGTATTGTGCAGGATAAAAACGGAAATATCTGGGTGATGTGTTCAGGTAACGGATGGAATGGTTTTCCAGGGCCTGATGATACCCCTGCAGAATTGATTTGTATAGATCCTGTTGATCATGGCCTTCTAAAAACCATCATTTTCCCGGATTCGGTAAATCATCCTGAAAAACTGGTTATTGATGCTGCGGGAGAGACCATGTATTTTAATTATCCGGGAGGATTGTACGCCCAATCCATATCTGAAGAAACACTTGAACTAAGGCTTGTATTGTCATCTCAAACAATGTATTACGCATTGGGATATGATCCCATTTCTAAACTTATTTATGTAAGTGATCCCATCGACTATGTTCAGAACGGAAAGGTGTTTATGATAGATCCTGAAAATGAAGAGATCATTAAAACCATTGATGCAGGAGTGATTCCTGGTGAATTTTATTTTAATTAATAAATGTTATTTTTTATTGGCTTCTTATTGCCGATAGCTTACCTCTTAAGCCACTTATGCGGTATTCGATACTCTGGTTTCAGCAGCCGATAAACAATTATCTTTACAAATTGTTAGCTTATTAAATCAATACAAATATGAAGCATAAAATATCAAGCCTCTGGAAAGAAAACATGTCCTTTGAGGCGGAAGTAAATGGATTTAAGATCACTCTTGATGCTGACGAAGCTGTTGGCGGACAGAATCTTGGGCCCAGACCAAAGGCACTTACACTTGTTTCCCTGGCGGGATGTACATCCATGGATGTGATCTCGATTCTCAAAAAAATGAGGGTAAATCCGGATTATTTTAATGTGGAAGTTGAAGGTGAACTTACTGAGGAGCATCCAAAGTATTATGAGCACATTCATATTAAATATATCTTCAGGGGCAAAGACTTGCCAATGGATAAACTGGAGAAGGCGATAAATCTTTCGCAAGACAGGTATTGTGGTGTTAGCGCCATGCTCAATAAGTCAGCACGGATCACCCACGAAATAGTAGTGGAATAAACCATTCAGTCCCGATTCCTGGTCCCCGGGATCGAAGATCAACGAAAAACAATGAAATCAAGTATTTTTGGTTTTTCGGGACATCCAGTATCTAGTATCCAGTATCCAACACATCCACCACTTCCCTTAGCATCATAGCTGTAGCACCCCAAATAATGTGGTTCTGTATATAAAAACAGGGAACGTCAATAATATTGAATTCCCTGTGGGAAATATTTCTGTTTTGCATATTCTCAGGATTTAAGAGATCATATAGTGGAATACAGAGAATTTGCGAAACCTCAGCAGGTTCAGGCTTCAGATCAGGTTTTTCATTGCACCAGCCAACAACAGGCTTTACGATGAAATTGCTGGGAGGAATATAAACAGGAGTCATTTCTCCAAGGACCTCAACGGATTCCATCTGAATATTCGTTTCTTCTTCCGCTTCGCGTAATGCTGTGTATGTCAGGTCAGGATCACTCTTCTCAAATTGGCCTCCCGGGAATGATATCTGCCCACTGTGGACACCATCATATTCATTTCTTTTTATCAGGATCAGATGAATGTCTCCTGGATTGTCGGGGTAAAAGCAAATCAGGACCGCTGATTTCTTTGCCTTTTGATTCCATGAATAGCTCTCAATTTCTTTCCTTCTGATCTCCGGTATCATCTTCAATTGAGATTGCAGTCCGGGAAGTTTCCCTGCGAGTTTTCGTTTTAGGGATATTTTAAATTCGTTTTGCTTATCAGTCATTGCATTGCAAAAGTATAAAAACTCATCTTGCCCAACTTCAAGTATTCTGCGTTTTTCATCGGATTTAAGTTTTGAAGGGACCTTTTATGACATCTTTCATCAACAATAAAACTATTTCCACAATTTTGTCCAAAGCTGCTAAAAATTCATTATCTTTATCCATCTGTTTTCCAATGCATGGTAAAAGAAAAAACATATATATCAGGAGATACAGATGAGCTCTTGTCAGATGAACGATCTTTAGTGTTGTTCAACGATGATCATAACACATTTGATCATGTGATCAAGTCATTGATTGAAGTATGCAGACATGAACATCAACAGGCGGAGCAGTGTGCTCTGATAACCCATCTTAATGGGAAATGCGGAGTGAAGTCCGGCCCGATTGATGAATTGAAACCCATACATAAAGAACTGGGACGAAGAGACCTTACCGTGGAAATACACTAAATGTTGAATTAAATTTTCAATAAATGTTCTGGCTTGTTGTAGTTACCTTAATATTGATAGGACTGGCTTTCCTCTTACTGGAAATATTGGTTATTCCCGGTACAGGCGTAGCCGGAATTGTTGGATTTATTGTGCTTGGAATCGGAGTGTGGCAGGGGTATTCATATTATGGAGACACTACCGGCCATTGGATCTTGGGAGGCACCATTTTAGGAACAGTTGCCGTGCTGGCCTATTCGTTACGGGCTAAAACCTGGCGAAGGGTGGCATTAAATTCAGAGATTGATAGCCGGGTGAACCTCATTGACGAAGTGAACCTGAAGCGGGGTGATGAAGGAAAGACTGTTTCCAGACTGGCCCCTTCAGGAAAAGCTATGTTTAATAATGAGTTCTGCGAGGTACATACATTTGGAGCCTTTATTGATCCTGGAAAAGCAATTATTATTGAGAAAATAGAAGACCACAAAATTTTTGTTAAACCAAAAGAATAAATAACATGGACCCACAAGTTTGGATTATTATTGCGATCGGATTCGGAGCACTTTTTGCCCTATGGCTGATCTTTTACTTTATTCCGGTTGGATTATGGTTTAAAGCGCTGGTTTCCGGTGTCAAAATATCATTGTTGCAACTCGTATTTATGCGCTGGAGAAAAGTGCCTCCACCTGTAATTGTAAATAGCCTCATTGCTTCTACCAAAGCTGGATTAAAGCTGAACAGAGATGCACTGGAAGCACATTATCTTGCCGGCGGGCATGTAAAGTCAGTAGTTAATGCGCTAATTTCCGCTGATAAGGCCAATATGTCGCTCGATTTCAAAACAGCAACAGCTATTGACCTTGCGGGAAGGGATGTTCTGGAGGCAGTGCAGATGTCAGTAAACCCAAAAGTTATTGACACTCCACCCGTTACAGCTGTTGCAAAAGATGGTATTCAGCTAATTGCTAAAGCCAGGGTTACTGTAAGAGCCAATATCAAGCAATTGGTTGGTGGTGCCGGTGAAGAGACTGTCCTTGCCAGGGTTGGTGAAGGTGTTGTTTCTTCTATCGGGTCGGCAGATTCACATAAATCAGTACTGGAGAACCCTGATTCAATTTCGAGGGTAGTTTTGGAAAAAGGACTTGACTCAGGAACTGCATTTGAGATATTATCCATCGATATTGCTGATATTGACATCGGAAAAAATATTGGTGCCGTGCTTCAAATGGACCAGGCCAATGCCGATAAAAATATTGCCCAGGCAAAAGCGGAAGAACGCAGGGCCATGGCTGTTGCTTCTGAACAGGAAATGAAGGCCAAAGCACAGGAAGCCAGGGCCAATGTGATCCAGGCAGAAGCAGAAATACCAAGGGCTATTGCTGAGGCATTCCGTGCAGGTAACCTTGGCGTAATGGATTATTATAAATATAAAAACATTATGGCAGATACCAATATGAGGGAATCCATTGCTGAACCACCTGTAAAACCTTCCAAAATCAGTCGTGAAGATAAAGACGATGAATAAACGATAAGGAAATTATATCTTATAAATCCCTGCCAATCAGTAGTGATGGCAGGGATTTTTAATTTATTTGGCTATTTTTGCGCCAGCCCGCTAGTATAATAAGCATATACATGACACTTCAAACGGAAGAAATAAGAGAGACAGAACTTCTCTTTAATAAGCTTAAAGATAGCTGTATAGCCTTCTGCGATGAAGATGAATTGGCCTTGATACAAAAGGCCTATGAAATGGCTCTCAGAGGTCATGGGAATACCAGGGCGGCCAATGGACAGCTCAATGTAGTTCATTCCTTGCATATTGCCCGTTCTACAACCGAAGACATTGGCCTGGGAGCTACCTCCATTGTATCTGCATTGCTTCACGATGTTGTAAACAAAACCGAAATTACGCTGCCTGAGATCAGGGAAACGTTTGGAAGCCTGGTATCAAATCTCATTGAGGAATATACAAAACTTTCCAATCTGAATACTAAGCGAATAGAAGTGAATTCAGTAAAGTTCAGAAACCTTTTCATGACCATTGTGGATGATGTACGGGTTATCTTGCTTAAACTGGCTCACCGCTTGCATGACATGCGTACAATACATGATCTTCCAAAGGAAAAACAGGAGTTGTTTCTTGCTGAAACAGAACATGTATACCTGCCGATCACACACAGGCTTGGCTTGTATAAAGTAAAAACTGAACTTGAGGAAAGATTGATGCAGTATAAGCTCCCGGAGGTTTTTGCAGAACTATCAGAAAAGATAACAGTTACTGAAAGCAAACGCAAACTTTTTATCAACGATTTCATCGAACCTATCAGAAGGGAGTTGATCACCCAGGGCTTTGATTGTGAAATAAAAGGAAGACCAAAATCGATCCATTCCATTTGGGATAAGATGAAGCGTCAGGATGATGATTTCGAAGAAGTTTACGATCTTTTTGCAATTCGAATCATCAGTGAAAGCAAAAAGAAGAATGAAAAAACCGATTGCTGGAGAATTTATTCCATTGTTACGAATATATATCCGCCGAACCCGAAACGACTTCGGGATTGGATAAGTACTCCCAAGGCAAGTGGTTATGAATCGCTTCATACCACTGTTCAAGACCCCAATAAGAGATGGGTAGAAGTCCAGATCCGCAGCAGGAGAATGGACGAACTTGCTGAAAAGGGACAGGCAGCTCACTGGAGGTATAAAGGATTTGATACGGGAAAAGATGCTCAGTCTTATCTTGAACAAGTTCGTGATATCATCGAAAACCCCGGCCAGATAAATTTTGATATCCAGCAGGATAAGGCCAGATCTGCCAAAGCGCAAAAAATCTTTGTTTTTACCCCTAACGGAGATCTAAAAGAACTGCCCAACGGGGCCACAATCCTTGATTTTGCTTATGAAGTCCACACCAGGGTGGGAGACCAGTGCAATGGTGCCAGGGTAAACAATAAAATTGTTCCTATCAGGTATGTCTTGAATAACGGTGACAAGGTTGAGATCATTACATCCAAAAACCAAAAACCCAAACTCGACTGGTTGAAGGTAGTGATCACAACCAAGGCGAAAAACAAGATCAAACGATCCATAAAAGAACAGAAGTTTCATGAAGCCCAGGAGGGAAATGATATACTGAGAAGAAAGCTCAGGAACTGGAAAATGACTTTCAATGACGAGAATGTGGATAAACTTGTAAAACATTATAAGTTGTCTTCTTCTCTTGATCTCTATAGCATGATTGCTTTTGAGAAGGTTGATATGAACGAGATCAGGCAATTATTACAGGATAAAACTGACCCTGATAAGGTGAAACCTGATCCTGTGCTACCTGTACCCGGCAAATTAAGCACTCATCAGGAAGATAATTTTCTTCTGATCGATAATAATCTTGATCATGTTAACTATAAACTTGCAAAATGTTGCAATCCAATTCCAGGAGATGATGTCAGCGGATTTGTAACAATAGGACATGGCATAAGCATTCATAGAAAGTCATGTCCGAACGCAAAACGTATGCTGGAAAAATATGGATACCGACACATCAATGTCGAGTGGAAGAAACCAGAAGGCGAATCTGCATTCCAAACAACCATCCGGATTACCGGAGAGGATAAGATTGGTATGCTGGGAGAAATAACAGCAGTTATCTCAGGTGATCTGAGGGTGAATATGCAATCCGTAAAAGTAGATTCAAAAAATAAAGTGTTTACAGGGCATATTAAGCTCACTGTGCGAGATTCCAGGCATTTGGATGAATTGGTTCATAAATTATTAAAAATTAAAGGAGTTATTAAAGCAAATAGAATTGATAAATAGTTGCTTTTTGGATGAAGAATTCGTATCTTTACTTCTGAAAATTCTTGATCAATAGAAAGTTTGTGTTAAATATTTGTTAAAGAAAAAACATAGAAGCAGTAATTTTGTTTATTTGTTAAGACTAAGAAAAGTATATGATATTCCAGGAAGAGCTTGGCTATTACCTCTTTCCTTTCTTTAATTCTCTATTGGTTTTTATTCGTGATCAAGGGTAATAGCCTTTTTTAGAAAACGGCGGCTCAGGCCGCCGTTTTTTTTATCTTTGTTCGAGTCATTATGATTCATGAACAAAGGCAAATCATGCGATTGAAACCAAAAATCCTCATTTTTTCTACATTATTTCTTTTCCCAATATGGGCTATTACACAATCCACAAATAAAGAGATTGTTTTTCCTGACATTAATGGATATCAAACATTGCTTTGCGATTTTCATATGCATACGGTCTTTTCCGATGGCCTGGTATGGCCCACAGTAAGAGTAAGTGAGGCCGTTTCAGAAGGACTTGACGCCATTTGTATCACCGACCATTTAGAATATCAGTCTCATAGTGATGATCTTAGCGGAGATCATAACCGATCTTATGAAATAGCAAAACCCCTTGCTGATAAAAAGGGTCTAATATTGATCAGGGGCACTGAACTTACAAAAAGCATGCCTCCCGGCCACTTTAATATGCTCTTTGTCAAGGATGCAAATCCCATTGATGTTCCTGACTGGAAGGAATCTTTGAGAATTGCAAATGAACAGGGTGCTTTCGTTTTCTGGAACCATCCAGGCTGGCGTCAGGAAGGCGAAATCCCCATTTGGTATAAGGAGCATTCCTGGATTTTATCGAAAGGATGGATACAGGGCATTGAAATCGTGAATGAAAACAGCTATTACCCTCTGGCATACGAATGGGCCATTGATTCTAATCTGACCATTCTGGGCAACTCAGATATTCATGACCCACTTGATTTTTTCTTCGATCGCTGTGAAGGTGAACACAGGCCTGTAACACTTGTTTTTGCAAAGGAAAGAACAGAAACCGGTATCAGGGAAGCCCTGGATCATAAACGTACAGCTATTTATTATAAAACCCTGCTGATAGGTAATGCCGACCTTGTTTCGGAAATCTTTCTGGAATCAATAGAAATTCAGTATCCTGAAATCAAAAACCAAAATAATTCCAATATAGTGTTCTGTCAGAATAATGCATCCATCGGATATGAAGTGATCGTAATGGATCAGGATGAAAATCAAAAGGATAGCTACTACCTAAGTCCGGGTGGCTTAACGAAATTGATTCTTCCAGATGAATTGTCAGGGGATGTATTTATGATCAACAATATTCATGTGGGCCCCAATCATAAATTGCTTATCAGCCCCGCTTTAATGAGATAAATGAGAAGAAATATAATCCTGATATGTTTTGCGATGGTTATTCTTACATCCTGTAAAGAAGAATACAGGAATGAAGGATTGTCTATATTCCGCTACAATGAATCTGCCGGAATTACCTCTCTGGACCCAGCCTTTTCGAAAGACCTTGCAAATATATGGGCTTGCAACCAGGTTTTCGATGGATTGGTCAAGCTTGATGATAAACTCATTGTAAGCCCTTCGGTAGCTGAAAGCTGGAGTATCTCAGATGATGGCACGATCTATACTTTCAAGATCAGGCCTGATGTCTTCTTTCATTCTCATCATTGTTTTCCCGAAGGAAAGGGCAGAAAGGTGACTGCATTTGATTTTGAGTTTTCTTTTTACAGGATAATGGATCCCTCGCTTGCTTCGCCGGGAGCATGGGTTTTCAATAATGTAGCAGATAGCGGGTTCAAGGCCCTGAATGATACAACTTTTCAAATCACACTTGATCAGGCGTTCATGCCATTCCTGGGCCTGTTATCCATGCAATACTGCGCCGTAATACCTCATGAGGTAGTAACAGAATATGGAAGGGACTTTCGTAAGCATCCAATCGGTTGTGGCCCATTCGTCTTTACCTACTGGAAAGAAGGGGTAAAGCTGGTCATGAGAAAGAATGAAAATTATTTTGAGTATGATGATACAGGAGTCAGGCTTCCATACCTTGATGCAGTAGCCATCACTTTCCTGATCGACAAACAATCAGCCTTTCTTCAATTTGTTCAGGGGAAATTGGATTTTATGTCAGGTATCGACGCAAGCTATAAAGATGAACTGCTGAGCCCGGAAGGGAAACTAAATCCAGAATATGATGATCTCATATACCTGATCTCTGAACCATATCTGAATACGGAATACCTTGGTGTGATGGTTGACAGTATTACAGGTTCTGCCATGAAACCCCTTACAAATAAACTGGTGAGGCAGGCCATTAGCCATGGTTTTGACAGAAGGAAAATGATGAGATACTTACGCAATAGTATCGGTATTCCTGGAAATGGAGGTTTCATTCCGGCAGGGATGCCATCTTTCGACACAAGCTATTCATATGGATATACTTATGATCCTCAGAAAGCACTTGCTTTGCTTGATGAAGCAGCTTACCCGGGAGGGAAAGGCCTTCCGTCTATTACTTTGAGCACTTCAGCTGAATACCTGGATCTATGCAAGTACATACAACATGAATTGATGCTGATAGGAATAAATACAGAGATATCGGTAAGTCCGCCAGCAGCGATTAAAGAGATGAAAGCTCAGGCGAAGATCCCATTCTTCAGAGCATCATGGATTGCGGACTACCCGGATGAAGAAAATTACCTTTCACTATTCTACTCAAAAAATTTCTGTCCATCCGGTCCCAATTATACCCACTTTTCAAAACCAGAATTTGATGCCTTGTACCTCAGGTCACTGTCGATGGTAAATGATTCCATGCGCTATGAGGTTTATCGGGAAATGGATCGGATGGTAATGGAAGAAGCTGCAGTAATTATATTGTTCTATGATGTGGTGCTACGCTTTGTAAATAAGGATGTTAGCGGTCTTGGAAGCAATCCTGTCAACCTGTTGGATCTTACTTATGTTCAAAAAAAATAATCAGAATAATTATGGGTTTTAAAAATATAAAAGCGACAGAAATCAGTGATAATGCGGTTCAGATCATTGGCCACGACTGGATGTTGATCAGCGCGGGAACAGCAGATAATTTTAATACAATGACTGCTGCCTGGGGAAGCCTTGGCTTTTTGTGGAAGGAACCGGCGGCCACTATATTTATCAGGCCGCAACGGTATACCTATGATTTCGTTGAGAAGTATGAAACTTTTACCCTTTGTTTCTTTGATAAAAAATATCATGAAGCACTGAAAATATGCGGAAGTAAATCAGGAAGGGATATTGATAAAATGAAAGAAACAGGACTGAGCCCAAAGGTATCGAAGGAAGGAAATATCTATTTTGATGAAGCACGGCTTGTGATCGAATGCAGGAAGGTTTACTATGATGATATCAAACCTGAATTTTTTCTCGAAAAAGAACTTAATAAAATTTATCCTTCAAAGGATTATCACAGAATGTATATTGGCTTTATTACCAATTGCATGATAAAAAAATGATCATCGCATTTTAAGCTTAAATTCTATACCTTTACCTGACCTATAAAATGAGTTAAAGCATTGAATATCATCGTAAATATAAGGGAAAAAGCAGGTCTTGCAAGTCTGAAACGTGAATCAGGGAGGCTTGTCAGGGATAAAAAGATCATTAATCTTGGAGATGCCGAGAAGATTGGAATCCTGTATTTTCTTCCTGATGAACCAACATATCGAACGATTAGTAAGTATGTTAAGAAACTGCAGGAGGCAGGAAAGAATGTAAAAGCACTTGGGTATGTCAAAAGTAAGCGGCTTACGGGTCAATTCATGCCTAAGCTTTCGTATGATTTTCTATATCCAACAGGATTAAGCTGGAATTTTAAGCCTGTTTCAATGGCAGCCCGTGATTTCACGGAAAAAGAATTTGATATTTTGCTGGACCTTAGCACAGAAGAACACTTGCCCTTGTTATTTATTACAGCTTTATCAAATGCTAAATTCAAGGCAGGTATGCAAAGCAAGAGAAAAGCCAAGCACCTGGATCTGATGATAAGTCTTGGTGAGGAAGATGGCCTTGATAAATTAATATTACAAATTGACCATTATTTATCTATTATAAACAAGAAAAATGAAAGCTGATATAATCAAAGGGACCGGTGTGGCATTGATCACGCCCTTTAATAATGATGGTAAGATCGACTTTGTTGCTCTTGGAAAACTTATAGTGCATGTAATTTCAGGAGGCGTTGATTTCCTGGTTGCTCTGGGAACTACAAGCGAGGCCCCAGTATTAAGTGCCGATGAAAGAAATGCTGTGTTGAATTATATTGTGAAGCATGCAGAAGGGAAAATTCCTGTAATTGTAGGTGTTGGTGGGAATAATACTCAAGCTTTGGAAGATACCTTGAAATCAATGGATTTCAACGGTATAAGTGGCATTTTATCCGTTGCTCCTTATTACAATAAGCCTAACCAAACAGGATTGTATTATCATTTCAAAGCGATTTCAGAGGCTAGTCCTGTCCCAATTATTCTTTATAATGTTCCGGGACGCACAAGCTCAAATATTACAGCTGCTACAACCCTCAAACTTGCTGCTGAATTTAAAAACATTGTAGCCATCAAAGAAGCTTCAGGTAATTTCAGCCAGATTATGGAGATCATCCATAATAAACCTGAGGGTTTTACCGTCTTATCGGGCGATGATGCCCTTACGTATCCAATGATGGCAATCGGAGCAGAAGGGGTAATTTCGGTGGTGGCAAATGCATATCCTCAGAGATTCTCGAAGATGGTAAATTATTGCCTGGCTGATCATTACAAAGAAGCCAGAACAGCTCATTATGAGTTGTTGAATATCATGGAAGCCTTGTTCGAGGATGGAAATCCGGCAGGTGTAAAAGCAGCACTCGAAGTAATGGGAATTATAAATAATAAACTGCGTTTGCCACTTGTAAAAGCAAATGAGGCAACCTTTAATAAAATTAAAAATCTTATAAGTGAGCTCAAATAATATTAATTTTGTGCTTTAAAATATCTTCATCATGCTTAAGAAAATACTTTTGATCTCAATTTTGACAGTGTTTGCATTGTTTACAAGCGGTCAGGACATAAATGAAATATTCGCCGACAGGGGGGAAATATACTTTACTTTTCAGGCGGGTTCCGTATCAAATGTACAGGACTTATCGAGGATTATTTCCATTGATAAGGTAGATGAAAACCTGCAGGTTCTTGCATATGCAAATAAAGCGGAATTTGAGCGATTCCTTCAGAAGGGACTGGATTTTAAGATCCTTCAACATCCCGGAACACTCATTCATCCAAGAATGCTTGATGAAGTTGATATTAAAGCCATCACTGCCTGGGATTTCTACCCTACTTACAATGCTTACATTGATATGATGCATCAATTTGAAGCCGATTTTCCGGATCTGTGTGAAGTCGTTCATTTTGGTTATACCAATGAAGAAAGAGACTTGCTGGCATTGAGGATTTCTGACAACATTAATGAGGATGAAGGCGAGCCTGAATTCTTTTTCACATCTTCCATTCATGGAGATGAAACAACAGGATATGTATTGATGCTCCGTTTGATCGATTACCTGCTTAATGGTTATGGCAGTGATCAGAGAATAACAGATATTGTGAATGGCATGGATATCTACATTAACCCGCTGGCCAACCCTGATGGATCTTTTCATGGCGGAAATGCCAGTATTTACGGTGCCCAGCGTGGGAATGCCTTCTATATTGATATGAACAGGAATTATCCTGATCCTGAAGATGGCCCTCATCCAGATGGGAATGCATGGCAAAAAGAAACCATTCATTTTATGGAATTCGCTGAAGAGCGCGATTTTGTGATGGGATCGAATTTCCACGGTGGGGAAGAGGTATTGAATTACCCCTGGGATACATGGCCACGCCTGGCAGCAGACGACGACTGGTGGATTCACGTTTGCCGTGAATTTGCAGATACAGTTCATCTCTATTCACCTTCAAACTATCTTAGTGGATACAATAACGGGATCACAAATGGATATCAGTGGTATTCTATTTCCGGAGGACGTCAGGATTATATGAACTATTTTCAGCAGGCAAGGGAACTGACGCATGAGATATCAGATGTAAAACTTCTTCCTGCCAGCCAGTTGCCTTCTCACTGGGAATGGAATTACAGGTCGTTCCTGAACTATCTGGAGCAGGCCATGTATGGATTAAGAGGAAGGATCACTGATTCTGCCACCGGTGAATCACTGGAGGCGGAAGTTTTTGTCTTAAATCATGAGCTTGACAGCTCATGGGTGTATTCATCACTGCCGGCAGGTAATTATCATCGTTTGCTTGATGAAGGGAATTACAGTGTGCGTTATTCAAAATCCGGATATCTTTCCCAAACACATGATGTGACCATCAGCAGGGAAGTGGCTACCATCCTGGATATCGAGTTGGTAACTGCCTTTTCAGGGGTAGATGACCATAGCATGATCGATTTCAGCGTATATCCGAATCCGGCATCTTCAAATTGCGGCTGAAAAAATTCAGCTCTTTTCAATGGTAGGAGAATTGATCTCGGTGCATTTTCCTGATGGGAATAAGAACATCTTTATTGATATCTCATCCCTTAGATCTGGTACATACATCCTTAGTTTTGAGCTAAACGGAAAAACTTCCAAAAGAAAATTCGTGAAAATCTAGCCTATTGGGATTCCTATTCCCAATACGATCCTGTAAAGCAGGATAAAAAAGATGGCATACAGTATCGTTTTTGCCTTAGGCTTAATTTTTACCTTGTCTTCTTCAAAATACATGGAAGGATAAAATCTGTATCCTATCGCAATAGGAATAATACTGATTAAGAGTGCAAGTGACACGGTCATATCATATACCAGGATCTTTGGCATCATGATCATGCCGATTATCAGGTTTCCCAGAAGAAAAGGCGTGATGACCTGTGCCCATATAAAATAGCGTTGCTTTCGGCTTTCAAGGTGAGAATAGTATGTATTGGCCGAGATAAGGAATGAGCGGGTGGTAAACACCCCGATCAGAAAAAGGGCTGTAAGGGAAATAATGGAATAGATCACTTTTTCAGTATCAGAGATATACGCCCAAATAATTGCATATCCAAAACCTCTTCCGAATATGCTCCCAATGAGGAGGGATCCGAAAAAAGCATTAAATCCATGCATAAACGTCCAGAGAATGAAGAGTTTAGCAAGGCCCCTGTCTGTTCTTACGTAAGAGAAAAGTATTGCGAAGATCACTGCAATGATCCCTGCTATAATGGGAGGGGAGGAGTAAACCATTTTAACAGAATCGCCAAACCATTGGTCGGGTTTCACAAGCCAGAGCACCTCATTGAAAAAAACGATGGACTTATAATCAAAGAATACACCCGCTATTGAAGAAGTCAACAATCCGATTAGAAAAATAAGAAGATAGGCAGCAACAAAAAGCAGGCTTGAATGAAGGCTGATAATAAGGAATTCAAAGAGAAGCTTTTTGTTTTCTTTGATCTTTCTTAAAAGTGAGGGGATGTTTGCAGGGTTGAAGAGAAGAATGCTCCTAATGGTTTCTCTCCAACAAACTCTTGTATAAAACCGGATCAGTTTTCTTCGTTTTCGGTTACGGAATTTACGCTCTTTATCATAATATGCTTTTTCCTCCAATTTTATGCGGGCATATTTCTCTGCATTCTCAGCCAGGTCGGTTTCCTGTTCAGACCGGATCTGCTCCATCAAAGAAAGTTGATTTTTCTTTTCCTGGATTTTCTTTTCTTTGTCTGAAATACGGTCATTTATGCGCTGCTGCCTGGTTTTTTGCCTGCGCACACGGCGTTCTTCCTTTTCTTTAAGGGAGTCTGCCTTGCGTTGCTGCTTTTTGAGCTTAAGAACATAGCTCAGATATCGCAACCTTCTGTAGATACGATATATAAGGGTGTATTTCTTTTTGCCGTCCGGCATAGGTTTTATTCAACAAACTTTTCCTTCATCTGGTCTTTGTAGAGCCCTTTCTCAAGTTTTTCCTTCACATCAATAAATGCCTTGATGGTATAATCAACATCTTCCAGTTCATGAACAGCAGTTGGGATTAATCTCAGCAGAATAACACCTTTCGGGACTACCGGATAGGTAACTATTGAACAGAAAATATTGTATTTTTCTCTCAGGTCATAGGTTATTTGGGTTGCTTCATTCACACCACCCTGAAGGATAACCGGCGTTACGGCAGACTGCGTATTACCAAGGTTAAAACCATTTTCTTTTAATCCTCCTTGCAATGCTTTAACGATGGTCCAGAGTTTATCTTTGTATTCTGTACTATTCCTGATAAGATCCAGTCTTTTCAGTGCACCTATCACCATTGGCATGGGAAGCGATTTTGCATAGATCTGTGAGCGAAGGTTATATTTGAGATGGCTTACAATGTCCTTTCGGCTGGCTATGAATCCACCTATTCCTGCCATTGATTTTGCAAAGGTTCCGAAATAAAGATCTACCTGATCCTGTACCCCAAGAAATTCGTCTGTACCGGCTCCGGTAGGTCCCATGGTGCCAAATCCATGAGCATCATCAACCAGCAGCCTGAATTCGAATTTTTCTTTAAGTGCAACAATATCTTTCAATTTTCCGAGGTCACCGGACATCCCGTAAACCCCTTCCGTAATTACAAGTGTACCACCCCCGGTTTGATCGGTAATTTTTTTAGCCCTTCTAAGTTCTTTCTCAAAGTTTTGCATATCGTTATGAGGATAGACAAAACGTTTTCCGAAATGCAACCTCATACCATCGATAATACATGCATGGGCTTCAGAATCATACACGATCACATCTTTTCTGTCGACCATAGCTTCAATGATGGAAAACATACCCTGGTATCCATAATTTAAAAGATATGAAGATTCCCTGCCTACGAAATCAGCAAGTTCTTGTTCCAACTGCTCATGGTATTTTGTATGACCAGACATCATTCGTGCTCCCATAGGATAAGCCATACCCCATTGGGCAGCGGCTTCAGCATCAGCTTTGCGTACTTCAGGATGGTTGCCCAATCCAAGATAATTGTTCAGACTCCATACCAGGCGTTCTTTGCCCATGAACATCATTTTGTTCGACAATTCGCCTTCAAGCTTAGGAAACATATAATATCCTTCAGCTGTATCTTTGTATTTTCCAAGGTCACCCGGCCTGTTTAATACTTTTTCAAAAATATCCACGATTTTTTAAGTTTTGTTTGTTAAAAATATTGCCTTTGCAAAAGTATTAAATTTGGACAGATAGTCAAACTTATTCCTATCTATAATAATCAACAATGTAATACGTTTTTATAATTCATTAAAATAACTTACTTTTGCGGCATGTTTAAACGGTGGTTTTTTGGTTTGGTATTATTGAGCGTAATCCTCTCATTCTCATGCTCGAAGCATTCGAGGGTACTAAAAAGCGGCGACAATGAATTGAAGTACGAAGTTGCGATTGATCTCTATGAAAAAGGTGATTATTATCGTGCATTGCAATTGTTTGATCAATTAATTGCAATTTACCGAGGTACAGAGAAGTTGGAAACCATTAATTATTATTATGCCCATTGCTACTATGAACAAGGGGATTATTTGCTGGCCAGCTATTATTTTAAGCGCTTTGCCCAAAACTATCCCAGCAATCCCAAGGCTGAAGAGTGTATGTATATGAATGCCTATTGCTATTATCTTGATTCACCCCGATATAGTCTGGATCAGACCAATACCTATGAAGCAATCAAAGAAATGCAGTTATTTATCAATCTCTATCCTGAAAGTGATAGTCTGGGAAGTTGCAATTTAATCATTGATAAGCTTCGTTCCAAGCTTGAAAGAAAAGCAATTGAGATTGGCATCCAATACTATAAAACAAGGCATTACAAGGCAGCAGTTACTGCCCTCGAAAGTGTAATGAATGATTTTCCCGATTCACAGAACAGGGAAGAAATCTTATATTTCATCATGAAATCGTATTACTTTTATGCGATTTATAGCGTAAAAGACAAGAAAGACGAGAGGTATCAACAGGCCATAGAAATCTATAATGACATTATGTACCTGTTTCCCGATACAAAGTATCAAAGGGAGTTGAATGCCATGCAAAAGAATGCTTTGTCTAAATTATCCAATTAAGAAAACAGATAAAAATGGATTATAAAAAGGTTAAAACAGAAACAACAGCAGTAACCCGTGACAAACACAGGTTTTACGATCAAACCGGTAATATCTATAAATCCGTATCCATCCTTTCAAAACGTGCTAATCAGATTGGCCTTGAAATGAAGGAAGAGCTGAATCGCAAGATCTCCGAGTTTGCCACAACTACTGATAACCTGGAAGAAATATTTGAGAACAGGGAACAGATAGAAATTGCAAAATTCTATGAACATCTTCCAAAGCCAACCCTGATCTCTATTCATGAATTCCTGCACGAACAGATTTATTTCAGGGATCCTCATGATGAGTTTCAGGAAGAAAGCAAGTAAACCAATCCCTCTGGAGGAAGCGGATGCTGAAAAACAAAAAGATCGTTATTGGCGTAACAGCTAGCATAGCTGCCTACAAAATTCCATCCCTTATACGATTGCTCGTTAAAGAGGAAGCCATAGTGCATGTTGTAATGACTCCTGCCGCAAGAGATTTTGTCACGCCACTGACACTTTCCACACTTTCAGATAATCCAGTACTGATAGAGCCCTTTGATCCCGATTCCGGTGAATGGACCAGCCATGTAACGCTAGGGCTTTATGCTGACCTCCTGCTCATCGCTCCGGCCACTGCCAATACATTGGCTAAAATGGCATCAGGCGTAGCCGATAACCTTTTACTCACTACCTATCTTTCGGCCAAATGCCCGGTCTTTTTTGCACCTGCCATGGACCTTGATATGTATAAGCACCCCAGTACAAAAGCCAATATCAAAAAACTCCAGAAGTATGGTAACCACCTGATTGAACCTACGGAAGGTGAACTGGCAAGTGGTCTTTGCGGAGCAGGCAGAATGGAAGAGCCTGAAAAGATCGTGCAGGAAATAAAAGACTACTTTACTAAAGAATGGGACTTCCCCGGAAAAAAAGTGCTGGTTACGGCCGGCCCAACATATGAAGCTATTGACCCGGTCCGTTTTGTTGGGAATTATTCAAGTGGCTTAATGGGATATGCCATTGCCAACGAATTTGCAGAAAGAGGAGGAGATGTTACACTGATAAGTGGCCCCACTTCACTCGAATGTGCTGAAAACATCCATCTTCTTGGCATCACATCTGCTGAAGAAATGTATGAGGCATGCATGGATAATTTTGAAGATGCCGACATTATTGTGATGTGTGCTGCTGTGGCAGATTATACGCCTGAAACATTTGTTGCTGAGAAAATAAAAAAATCAGGTGACGAACTGATCCTTAAGCTGAAACGCACAAAAGATATTCTTGCAGAAATGGGCAGGAATAAAAAAGCAGGACAATTTATCACGGGTTTTGCACTGGAAACAGAAAACCAGCTCGCAAATGCCGAAAAAAAACTGGAAGAGAAAAACCTGGATATGATCGTTATGAATACGACCCGGGACAAAGGTGCTGCTTTTGGAGTGGAAACAAATAAAGTAACCTTAATCACTCGTGACAAAAAGAAAATGGAACTGGAACTTAAGTTAAAGTTCGATGTTGCGATTGATATTGTTGATAAGATCAGGGATTTGACACAATAATTTATTGACCTTAACCTTATTATAGCATGTTCAGAAAAACCTTATTGTTCATCATTAGCATTCTAATCTCTGCTCAAATCTATACTCAGGAGATATACTGTGATGTCCAGATCAATACCCAGCAAGTTGAGGGTACTGATAAAAAGGTATTTGAAACGCTGCGTACAGCACTTTTCGAATTCATGAACAATAAGAAATGGAGTGATTATAACTTTTCCATTGAAGAGAGAATAGAATGCACCATCCTGCTCAACATTACCAGCCGAATTTCATCAGATGAGTTTAATGCCGAACTGAATATGGCTCTGAAAAGACCTATCTACAATTCTGCGTATAAATCTACTACATTGAATTATGTTGATAAGGACTTCAGATTTACTTATGTTGAGTACCAGCCTCTTGAATTCATAGAGAATAGTTTTTCCAGCAACCTCACATCCGTACTGGCATATTACATATATATCTTCATGGGCATGGATTTTGATTCATATACACTTTATGGAGGCACTCAATTTTTTGAGAGTGCTGAAAATATTGTGAATTCCTCTCAGGGAGCCAGTGAAAGCGGATGGAAGTCTTTTGAAAATTCGAAAAACCGATTCTGGCTTGTTGAAAACTTTATGAACCCCTCTTATCAGCCCGTAAGGAGGTTTATGTATGAATACCATCGCTTAGGCCTTGATGTAATGTATGATGAACCAAATAAAGGCCGTGCAGCTATATTGAAAAGCATGGAATATCTTACAGATATTAAAGATAACTGGCCTAACCTTTTTATACTGCAACTGATCATGGATGCGAAAAGTGATGAGTTTATAAATATATTCTCAGAAGGCAGTGCAACTGAAAAAGCCAGGGCACTCAACATGCTCAAGAAGCTCGATCCGGCCAATGCTTCTCAGTATGATGACCGTATGAAGTAAGCATCATGTTTATAATATGGTTATCTTTGCATACTCTTAAATTCAGTAGTATTTGCAGATGCTAAGCCGTCTTTCCATAAAAAACTATATCCTCATTCATGAGCTCGAATTGGAGCTACCCAATGGCTTTTCAGCCATAACAGGGGAGACCGGAGCCGGAAAATCCATCCTTATTGGAGCATTGTCCCTTATTCTTGGCAAAAGGGCAGACACCGACGTCTTATTGAGCAAAGACAGCAAATGTGTGATTGAAGGCACTTTTCATACTGAAGGCCAGGACCTGAATTCTTTTTTTAGTGCAAATGACCTTGATTTTGAAGAATCCCTGGTAATGCGAAGAGAGATCTCCATAACGGGGAAATCCAGGGCCTTTATCAATGATACACCGGTCAACCTTTCTGTAATGAGGGAATTGGGTGAAAAACTGGTTGATATACATTCACAACATGAAACCTTGCTACTGAATGAATCTGGATTTCAATTGGCTTTGCTGGATAATTATGCCGAATGCCACGATTTGCTTAATAAATACAAATCCGAACATAAAATATTTATAAGCAGGGAAACTGAACTGAGAGAATTGTTGGAAAAAGAACACAGCATTCGTTCCGATGAGGAATACACCAGGTTCAGGTTTGATGAGATCGTTGAGGCCGATTTACAAGAGGGCATGCTCGAATCACTTGAAAAGGAACAAGAGATACTCTCTAATGCAGAAGAAATAAAATCCAGCTTGTATGAAGCTGTACAGTCCTTGGATTTGAGTGAAAATAGTTTGATTGAAAGACTTTCCGGCATTGTTTCCATCACCTCCAGGGTCTCCTCTTATCATGATGAGATCAATGAATTGAATAAAAGACTTAATAGTGCTAATATCGAGTTGAAGGATATAAGCTCTGAATTAGAGAAACTGGAAGAAAACATAAATTTTGATCCCGGCAGGCTTGAAGAAGTGAATGACAAGCTTGACCTGATCTTTAAGTTGCAACAAAAACACAATGTTTCAACTATTTCAGAACTTTTTAAGATCAGGGATGAATTGAATGAAAAACTCTCCCGCATTGAAAGCCTGGATGAGGATATAAAAACCCTGACGCTGAAAAGAGATGCTGCCCGGGAAGAACTAAAAAGAACCTCTTCATCACTTCGTGATAAAAGAAGCCATGCGATTCCTGCCATGGAAAAAGAGTTAACGGCAATTCTTCATAACCTTGGGATGGAAGAGGCAAGGATAAAAATTTCATTGACCAGCCTTGAATCCTTTTCATCAAAGGGACAGGATAGCGTTGTATTTGAATTTTCAGCCAATCATGGCAGTCAGGCTGCAGCCATTTCAAAGATTGCATCAGGAGGTGAACTCTCACGTTTAATGCTGGGCCTTAAATCGCTGATAACAAGGAAAAGCCTTTTACCAACAATTATTCTCGATGAGATTGATATGGGTGTATCTGGTGAGATTGCCGGCAAAGTAGGGAATATGCTGAAGGAGATGTCAGGGAATATGCAACTGATTGCCATTACCCACTTGCCACAAATAGCAGGGAAGGCCCAAGCACACTTTAAAGTGTATAAAAAAATAGAAAACGATCGAACAGTTTCTGCTGTTGAACGTTTATCAGATGAAGAGCGAATTGATGAAATTGCCGGAATGTTGAGCAATGAGAATGTCAGCATTTCTGCAAAGGAAACAGCAAAAGAGCTACTGGGAATGCAAATTGAAGAATGAAAAGCCAGTATAGTATAGCTTAATAATTGACCACAAACCCTGAATAGAATAATCATGGCTTACAATTTACTCAAAGGAAAAACAGGAATTATCTTTGGTGCTCTTGATGATAAATCAATTGCCTGGAAGGTGGCTGAAAGAGCGCATGAAGAAGGAGCAAGATTTACATTGTCTAATACCTTGTCGGCACAACGTTTCGGACAAATTGATGAGCTGGCCGAAAAGACCGGATCACTGGTAATTCCTGCTGATGCCACCAATGTTAAGGATATTGAAGAAGTCTTTACCAAATCCATGGAATTTCTGGGAGGGAAGGTCGACTTTGTGCTGCATTCCATTGGTATGTCAATGAACGTGAGAAAAAAACGAGTTTATAATGACATTGACTACGGATATTTCCAGAAAACCCTTGATATTTCAGCAGTATCCTTTCATAAAATGCTCCAGGTAGCAAATAAGCTGGATGCCATCAATGAATGGGGTTCTGTTGTGGCACTCTCATATATCGCTGCTCAGCGTACACTCTATGCCTACAATGATATGGCTGATGCCAAATCACTCCTGGAGTCAATTGCAAGAAGTTTTGGATACATCTACGGTCGCGAAAGAAAGATCAGGATCAATACCATCTCACAATCACCCACAATGACTACTGCCGGTAGCGGCGTTAAGGTGATGGGTGGACTGATGGATTTTACCGATCGCATGTCGCCGTTGGGCAATGCAAATGCACTGGAATGTGCCGACTTCTGTATCACCATGTTCTCAGATCTTACCAGAAAGATCACCATGCAGAACCTTTTCCACGATGGAGGCTTCTCAAATATGGGTATGAGCCAAAAGGCCATGACTATGTACAATAAGAGCTTTAATTGTGATTGTCCGGAAGAAGAGATAGAAGACTAGGGAATAGTACAGAGTATTGAATACTGGGTTTTATAAATCTGGGATTTTAATATCTTTGGGGTCTCATCCAATTAGAGCATTCCCGGAATGAAAAAGATACTGTCTTTTTACAATAAATACGAGTACCTGATCTTTGTTATCATTACATTGATAGCTGCATCCCATGTTTTTATTTTCTATGTTTTCCCGACCCTGGATGGACCACATCACCTGTATACATCAAATATTATTATAGGACTGCTTGAAAACAATCCCCTGGTTGAAAGCTATTTTAAATTCAATTCCCTGCCTGTAAGCAATATACTCGGGCATGGGCTGCTGGCCTTCTATAACTATCTCCTTCCGGCACCAATCGCGCTTAACCTCCTTGTATTTACCTATATCGCAGGAATGGCTTTTTCGTTCAGGCAGCTGATGATCACATTGAGTGGCCGCTTTAGCCCCCTGAATTATGCCATCTTCCCACTTATAATGAACAGTAGCCTGGTGCTGGGGCTGTTTAATTTTTGCTTTGGCCTGATATTGTTCTTTTTTGTTTTTGCTTATTGGATAAAAATCTATAAAACCCTGCGTATCCCTCAACTCCTCATTCTTGGATTGCTGTTGGTAATGATGGTCTTTATGCATGTTTTGTCTTTTACGCTCTTTGGTATTTCCATTATCATATTTCTTATTTATGACTTCCTTTCAGAATATTTAAAAAGCAGGCAACTCCATTTTAAAATACTATTATCAAGAGCATTTAAACTGGGTTTGATTGCAATCCCATCTTTCATCATTTTGTATTTCTACTATTTGAGTATTCGCTACAATCTGGATAATGCCGTACCAATTTCAAAAGACAATGTTTCTTTTTTTGAAAACCTGTATTTTGTGCGGCCATTGATCATTTATCAAGTTACAAGAGATGGAATGGCCAATATCCCGTTTTTTATTGGGTTTGTTGTTTTAGTACTAAGCTATATCGGGCTCATGATCTTTAGGGAAAAAGGCGTTGGAAGGAATACTTATTACAGCAATTTAATACTGATTCTGACCATTCTGTTTCTTGTCCTGACCCTGGCCGTACCTCCGGGCTTTTTATTGGGTACGATCAAGCTCAGGCTAAGCCTTATATTTTTCCTATTCCTGGTGATGTGGCTCGGAACATTGAAGTTCCCCGCTTGGCTTGAGTTGATTGCTGCCTTGTTCTTCCTTTTCATATTTACCGACCATCAGTTCAGGATGGGGCCGGAAAGAAGTAAACATTCGGTAAATGCTTATGATTTGCACAAATTGGCTGATCTGATGGAACCAAATTCTGTTTACCTGTCCATTAATGAAGGAACTGTATGGCCTGATGAGCATATAACAAGCTACATAGGCTCAGAGAAAATATTGATTGATCTTAATAATCCACAGGCCTATGGACCGTTTACCATAAAATGGAATTACGATGATCTTCCATTTACACTTATAGGAGGACACAATGCGTATAAAACCAATATTCATTATTTATCAGGTCACAAAACACATGAAGTAAGAGAGATTGACTACATTCTCATCTATCACTATATGAATTTTGAGAAGAACAGGGAAAACCCGGAGTATGCCAGCTTTTTCGAAATCCTGGATAATAAATTTGAATTTATTGGCGAATCGGATAGAAAGAGGACCGCTCTCTATAAGCGTATTAACGAGTAATTCCATCTATTTTAATTGAATTTTCACCATTTTTATTTATCTTGGCTGATGATAAAGCTCTTAATTAGAAAGCTATTTACTAACCGCATTAACTGAAAAATATATGATTGGCTTCGAACTGGATAAGAAACACCTTGAGATCATTGAAAAGTATAAGGATTTCTCAGATCGCTGGATTGTTCCGCAGCGAATGAAATGGGATGAAATATCAGAATTTCCCTGGGAAATTGTGAAAGCTGCCTATGATGAGAAAATTATTAATGGTTCATTACCTGTCGAATACGGAGGAAATGGCTTTAGTATTTTCGAAAGTGCACTGGCATCAGAAGAACTTGGATATGGTTGTACAGGAATTGGGATTTGCATCGACGCCAGTACGCTGGCACTGACACCAACATTCCTGGCTGCCAGTGATGAACAAAAAAAGAAGATTTATGGTGAAATGTATGAGAAAAGGGCTGTAGCTGCTTATGCTTTGACCGAACCCAATGCCGGATCGGATGTACAGGGAATTAAATCCACTGCTATTAAAAAAGGGGATAAGTACATCCTCAACGGACACAAACGATTCATTACCAATGCTGAAGTTGCAGAATTTATAACTGTATTTGCTATGACAGATCCCGAAAGGGGATCACGCAGCCTCTCTGCTTTTATCATCCGTGCCGATCTTCCCGGTATTGAAATCCTTCCCCGCCTGCAAAAAATGGGTCAAAGGGCATCTGTTCAGAATGAAATTAAATTCACTGATGTTGAAATTCCTGCCGATTCATTGCTGGGATCAGAAGGTTATGGCTTTTTAATTGCCATGAAGACATTCGACCGTACGCGTACAGGCGTTGCTTCAGCTGCCCTGGGCAATGCACGCGCAGCTTATGACCACAGCCGTGAGTGGGCCAAGAAAAGGATACAATTTGGCAAACCAATTGCTGCTCAGCAGGTGATCGCTTTTATGCTGGCCGATATGGCAACCGAAATAGAAGCAGCCAAGATGCTGGTCTGGAGAGCTGCCTGGGCCTATGATACCAATCAAAAGGATTTTTCAAAACTTTCAGCCATGTCAAAGTATCTTGCAACTGATATGGCCATGAAGGTTACCGCTGATGCCGTCCAGGTAATGGGAGGGGAGGGCTACTCCAGAGAACATCCTGTTGAAAAGATGATGCGCGATGCTAAATTGTCCATGATCTATGAAGGCACGAACCAGGTGAACCGCCTGGTGGTATCAAAAAGCATTCTAAAATAAATGTGCGATTCCCTTAAGGGTATTTCCAGTTTCATGTGTATATTTATTAGCACCTGCTGTGTTTTAAAGTTATTGCTATTATGAAAAATGTATTCAGAACCTTGTTTTTGATGATGGTATTCCTTCTGTTCTTCAGTGGCAATACCTCTTATACAGTTGATGGCTACAAGCCATTGTATGTACCCCCGGCAGAAGCCAAAGTCATCAAAGCACTTGATGCCAGGCCGGTTGATACCCAGGGGAAGATTTACCTGAAAGATCAATATATCTTCATCGGAGATGTAAATAAAGGTGTACATGTTATCGATAATACAGATCCACGCAATCCTGTCAAGATATTGTTTATCCAGATTTACGGAAACCATGATATTGCCATCAAAGGCAATATGATGTACGCCGATAATATTGAAGACCTGGTGGTTATCGATATTGCGGACATAAATAATCCTGTGGAAATCAGAAGGATCCCGGATGTTTATGAATTGCCAAATCAGCATTACCCTGAAAATGTTCCTTACATGACCTATTTTGAATGTGCCGATCCGGAAAAAGGCTATGTAGTGGGATGGGTACCTGCACTGATACCTGAACCAGATTGTTTTACAACTTATTGATAGGACAATGAAGAAAATATTAAGCATAGTATTGATAATCAGTCTGGGACTGTTTATTTCATGTGAAAAAGGGGCATCCGACAGCTCAGTGATTTCGCCGGGCATTGGTGGAGAAGCTGCCGGAAAAGGTGGGTCCATGGCAAAGTTTACTATTGCAAACGATCACCTTTTTCTAATCAATGAAACAGAACTTCTGATCTACAATATCACAAATGAAGCCTCACCGCAGGAAGTAGGCGTACTGGAAGTGGATTTTGGCATCGAAACAGTATTTTCCCTCGGAGATGTTCTCTTTATAGGTTCCATCAACGGGGTTTATATCTATAACATCAGTAATCCGGCCAACATACTCTACCTATCACATTATGAGCACATCACGAGCTGTGACCCTGTAGTGGCCAATGATTCAATTGCTTTTTCAACACTGAATGCACAAAGTAGCTGCCGTTGGCAAACGGGTGCCAATCAGCTGGATGTGATAGATATCAGGAATATAGTAGATCCACAATTGATCAGGTCTTACCCATTGGAAGACCCTAAAGGCCTGGCACTGGATGGAATTTACCTATTCGTTTGCAACGGCTATGGAGGACTAGAGATTTATGATGCCTCAAACCCTTACGACCTGTATAGGATAAGTGGGGTGACCGGGATAGAATCCTATGATGTGATCCTGCATAATAATATTCTTGTTCTCATTGGAAAAGATGGCCTTTTTCAATACAACTATGAGAATATTTACAGTCTTGAACTGCTTTCTAATATCTTATTTTAGCTTATGAAAAGGGTATTTATTATTTCGAGCTTTATCTTCTTGTCATTTGCTCTGTTCAGCCAGGAAGTCCCCGAACCTGATCTGAATGCCGTGAAACATTCTCATCAAGTCAAGCTGGGTTCATCCCTGCAATATGATTTTGGCGGTTATCAGCGGTATGATGAATTTGGCTATTATTACGATAACCACTATTCCACGTATTCAACCTATGATGGTCCGAATACACAGGTTTTTGTTACCTATGAGCATATCTGGACCTATGCAAGTAAACTGGCTCTTGGGATTGAACCCCGATTGGGAATTGTTATCAGAGACAACAGTAGTTTAGGCGGCATACTGGGAGCCAATTGGAAGTTTTACTGGGGAAACAACGACTTCTGGCGGATGGGTATTTCTATGCTTACTTCCTACGAATACAGCAGCAGCAAAAGAGATGTTTATATTAGCATGGATAATGGAATGTATTCCCAACTTAAAGAGATCAATCTGAGACAAAGTGTATTCAGCTTTGATCTTGGGTTTGTTCCGTTTCAGTTCAAAATAGAAAGTGTGCCCTTATTGATGGAGCTCAACCTTACGCTCATAGGCATGCATGTATTTCGCACGAACAGTAAGAAGTATGATACCGGAAACGGTAATACCGATCGTTATCATTATAGCCGTATTGGTGGTTATGGCCCGAAAATAGAGTTTAGAATAGGTTGGCAACTGTAATAATCAGCCTTCTAATTTGCATTCACAAGTGTCAGGTAACATTCTATTCTTCCACTCAAAGTGCCTAAAAGTCAAAACATTCCTTCTTCTGAATTCTGACTACTGTCTTCTGGTATTTTAATCTCAGGAATGTTGACCCTTACAGCATTGTATCAGAATTAAAAGCTGTATTTATTATCCTCAATAAGCTTATCGGCGATCCTTCTCCTGGCTTGTTTGATGTTCACCGGTTGTACTTTGGTAAACAGATCAATCCTTTCGAGCATCACAGCCTTATCTTTAACATCATCAGGGAGTGAGTTGATGGCATCATAGCCAACTTTTCTGATGTTGGCAGCTGCATCATAAATTACAATGTCGAGGATATCTTTATAAAGCGGGCTGAATTTTTCATGTCCGATATCTTCAAGTTTCTTGATCCTGAGCATGGTTGATTCAGCAGTATACGTTTGCATGATGGCATCGGAGATATTGCAAAGCACTTCCTGTTCATTGAAAAGCTCTTTCTGGAAAGCATCTGTTGCAACGCCGAGAAGGAAAAGAACTGCCTTTTTGAAATTCTTGGTGCATTTATTTTTTTCCTCATAACAGCTGAGGCTGGATACTGATTCTTCTGCCTCTTTATCCGATTCTTTTACCACGTGTTGTGAATACCTTACCACATCAAATCCTACACGAAGTGCTTTTTTAATTGTCGTATCGGCCACGAGGATCCTGTTGATCTCATTTGTACCTTCAAAGATCCTGTTGATACGTGAATCGCGGTAAGCACGGTCAACATCTGTTTCTGATGAAAATCCCATGCCCCCGAATATCTGTACCGCCTCATCAACCACATAATTGAGCGCTTCAGAGCCAAAAACTTTAAGCAATGCTGCTTCAATGGCATACATGGCCATTGCTTCGATGGTGGCCTGAGGTTTTTCTTTCCCTTCAGCCATCAATACTTCAGCTGCTTCATCAATATTCTTACTTACACGGTAAGCTGCTGATTCGGTAGTAAAAGTACGGACTACCTGTTCGCCAAGTTTATGCTTGATAGC
>CAZASJ010000003.1:0-12400 GCA_964487735.1 uncultured Bacteroidales bacterium
GAACGGAAAGAAAGAAGGCCAATGGCTCTATTATTACCCGGATCATAGCATTGAGAGAGAAGCTTTCTATTCAGATGGTAAACTTCATGGATTGAAAAAGGAGTATGATGAAAAAGGCAATTTGTGCAAAGAATCACATTATGAAAATGGCAAAATGCATGGTGAATTCGTTACATACTCACCTGAAAATATCATTGCAAAAGGAAACTACATAAATGGGGGAAAAAGTGGTGAATGGGTTTACAATTACCCTGACGGGAATAAGGAATCGATTGGAAAATACGAATTGGATAAGAGGTCTGGTGAATGGAAATTTTACAACAATAAACACAAAGTAGCGCTGATTATCCAATATTCCATGGGGAGTCCCGATTATGCCACTGCGAGCTACATGGATGGGGAAGGCGAAACCTTCAGCGGGGCTGATACGCTTAGTTGGGTTGATACACCGCCCAGCTATAAGTATTGCTCAGCCGATCTTTTTGAATATATTGATAATGGCCTGGAGGAAATTATTCCCGAAGGGATGGATCCGGGAGAAGGTACAGCAATTGTTTCGTTTTCTGTATTGCCTGACGGGAAGTTAAGCAACATCAAAGTTGAAAGAACATTCTCAGAGGAATACAGTCGATACCTGCTGGAAGTGCTAAATCAAATGCCTGAATGGATTCCCGGCTACCACCAGGGAAGGCCGGTGGTTGTAAAGATGGGACTGCCCATCAAATACAAGCCTATAAATAATAATGACATATCTGAATAAAAGATACTGGATATTTAATATTTGAAGGGGGGATAGAAGATTGAAAAAGCACAAAAAAACCCGCTCGAGGAGCGGGTTTTTTTGTACCCGGAGCGGGACTTGAACCCGCACGGCCTTGCGGCCATTGGATTTTAAGTCCAACGTGTCTACCAATTCCACCATCCGGGCGAACAAAAAACGGCACCATGAGATGCCGTGTTGAACTTAGAGCGAAAAACGGGACTCGAACCCGCGACCCCGACCTTGGCAAGGTCGTGCTCTACCAACTGAGCTATTTTCGCTTATCAAAAGGGAGTGCAAATATAATAAATTTTAATAAACCCAAAATAATTTTTCGAAAAAATATACAATAACACCTCATGAATTAAATTTAAGATGTGAAGTTAGCATTCAACAATTGACTATCGGCAACAAAAAAAACCTGACTTAAAAAGCCAGGTTTTCTAAAAATATCCGATGTTACTATTTTCTATTCAACTCCACTCAGCTCGGGTGAATAAATAATGATCTCATCATAAGAGGATACCACTACATCTTTATATTCTTCCATAAGCATGGACCATGAACCTTCGCCGTGCAATTCTTCAAAATCCTTTTTGAAGGTACGATCCTTATCGAAAAATGCCCAGTTTGCAAAGCTGCCTGCAATCAGCACATCCCTGCCACAAGCCGACGAAAATTGGGTATTGTAAACCTGGAAGAAATGATCATAGGCCTTGGCTTCATATACCGCCTGAACTTTCTCCAGAATAGCTTTAAAACGATATTCTTCAAAGTCTTTTACCTCAAAGAAAGTCAGCACTTCTTTTCCCGGATTTTCAAAATCCTTTGGGATCCATGTCAACTCATCATCCATACGCCAATACTCTCCGTTCGAGACATCAGCCACAAAAGGCATCACTTCAGAGATCCAATGATCTTTATGGCTTTCGGCCATATCTATATTGTCCATCTCTGTAAAGGTTGCCGGTCCGAATACATACAGCCAATCTCCTGTATGCGGGCCTGTCTGAATTAACCATATATAAGCCTGGTTAGGACCTTCACTATGGTATTCCTTATTGTGCTCGGCCATCACCTTTCCCAATTCCTTTAATTTATCATATTTTGGTGTGATGTAAACAGTCCTGTACATTGTATAGTCAGCCTGTGCAAATGATAATACTGTGAATGCAAATACAGCAGTCAGTAATAGTGTTAGTTTTTTCATGATTTACGAATTTTGGTTAAACATCTTGCTCGTTTTAGCAAATGTAATAAGCTGAATAACAATCCTATAAACATTAACATATTGTTAACAATATATGCGTTTTTGTGATGTATATAAGAAATGGGGGAACTTATTCGGCTTCCTCTGGCTGGTTCAGATTAAGTTGCGACAGAATAATGTAAAGAAGCATTATAAAAGGAACAGATGCGAAGCGCAATGAGAAAAACAAAATGATGGCTGCTAATATGAAAATATACCTCCCTCGATTATGCTTCCAATAAATACTTCTGAATTTAAGGGAGAAAAGTGACAGGCGGGATACCATCAAAGCTGACAGAAAAATTGCCAATCCAACAAGGACCCATGGATTGTTAAAAAATGCATTAAGCCACGGGAGAACGATCAGTTTACAATTAATAATGATCGGTATTGCCAGTATAAGAAGTGCTGAAGCCGGCGTTGGCAAGCCTTTAAAATCATAAGATTGCTCAGTGTCAATATTGAACTTAGCCAGGCGCAGTGCTGAGAAAGCAGGGATCAGAAAGCCGGCATACTTGAAGTACTGCATTGTCTCATTTCCCGGATAATAGAATTCGAAAGCACTTCCTGCAAGGGTATATAAGATATAACCCGGAGCAACACCAAAAGAAACGATATCGGCGAGTGAATCCAATTGTTTGCCAATATCTGAAGTCACATCCAGCAAACGTGCGAAAAGGCCATCAAGAAGATCAAGAAAAGCGGCAAGAATAATCCACCAACTGGCAGCAATCAACTCACCTCCTGCAATGGAAACAATGGCCATGCATCCGGCTAATAAATTAAGGATTGTAATGAAATTGGGGATATGCTTTTTCATCCCATAAAGGTAGGAATTTTATCCTACTTCACTGATCTTTATCATGCGATCTGGATCGAGGATAGTGATTTTTTTGCCTGATACTTCAATCAGCTTATCATCTTTAAATTCTTTCATAATACGGATCACGCTTTCAGTTGACATTCCGGTGAGATCACCAAGGTCATTTCGTGAAAGGGGCAGTTCAAATTCAAGTGATTTGAATATCCTGTTGGACAAACATAACATAATATCTGCCATACGGCCATGCAATTGCTTCCTGGTAAGGCAGAAAAACCTTCCATAGGCCTGGGCAGTATTTTCGTTCAGTATATTAATAATCATTGAAGCAAATGCAGCATTCTGACGCAACAATTGTTTAAAAACATTGATATCAATCAATTTAGCCCAGGAATCAACATATGGGCTTACAGAATAAAGAAAAGTATTGTTACCATCAAATATAGATGACAGCCCAACAAGGTTATTTTCAGGTGTGATGGTCAAAATGAGGTTTTTGGGATTTCCTTCGAGGTAAACCTTTACCAATCCATCTGAAAGAAAGATGATCTTGGAAGCAAATGATCCCTGCTTGCAAATGATCTCCCCTTTTTTATAGAATACCTCCACCATATTGTCATCAACCAGCTTCTTTTCATCTTCATTCAAAAGGTCAAAGCAAGTACCCTCGGGAGTCCGGACAACACAGGAGTTTGGATATGTATTCATATGTATATATTAGTAATATTTTCTGCAAAAATACGAATAAGATCATAATAAAAGCTGATCTACATCAAGTTTTTTATGATCCAGTCCGCTTTATTTGTTATCCGATTCCAACATATGAACTTATGACTATATAGAAATACAATATAGTTTTGTGAAATAATTAACAAAAAAATCGAACGTAAATTTTACACATAAGATTTTTTAAACAATAACTTAATCAACACTAATAAAAAAAAACAAAAAACTATGGAAAAACTAATGAAGATTTTCGCGATGATGCTGATGGTTTTAGCATTTGCTTTCGCTGGTTGTAGCGATAAGGATGATGACGATCCAACACCCGCAGCAACACCAAAATTCGAAATTCTTAAAGATTACATGATCGCCAATAACATGGACGTAGATGTAGTTCTTGCCAGCTGGATCACTGACGCTCCCAGCGTAAATGCTAAAGGTGCTGCCGATTTCTATATTATGGATATCCGTTCACTTGATGCCTTTAATGCTGGTCATATCGAAGGTGCTGTTCACAGTAGCCTTGGAACCATTTTAGCAGATGCTGCTGCAGCTACCAAACCAATTCTGGTTGTATGTTATACCGGTCAAACAGCAAGTCATGCAGTTGTTGCGCTTCGTTTAAGCGGACATGCTGATGCTAAAGTTCTCAAATGGGGAATGTCTGGTTGGAATTCAACACTGTCTTCATCTTGGGAAAACAATGTTGGAAACACTGCCGCTGACTTTCCTTCAAACTGGGCAGCTGCTCCAGGTAACATCACATCACCTATTGTCTTCTCATCTGTTCCTAACATTCAGTCAACTTCAAGCGATGGTGCAGTTATCCTCGCTGAAAGAGTTGCTGCTTTAACTGCAAATGGTTTCAATGGCATTGATAACACTGTTGTTCTTGCGAATCCAACTGACTATTTCATCAACAATTATTGGACAGAAGCTGATGTGGCTGAGTATGGTAACATTCAACCGGCATATCGCCTGAATCCTTTTACGCTTGCTGCAGAAACCTACAAAAACCTTGACCCTTCAAAAGCAATTGTAACTTATTGCTGGACAGGCCAGACTTCATCAATGATGACTGCCTATCTTTATGTAATGGGATATGACGCTAAAAGCCTCAAATTTGGTGTGAATGGTATGATCTATGACAACCTTCACTCACACAAATGGGCAGTTCCCGGAACTGATTACCCTATTGTTCCTACTAAATAATACTTAGAGCATAATTAAAAAGCTAAGAAAACAATACAATACGGGGTTGCCGGAGACAAGATTTACAGCACTTTATCTTTATTTTCCTCCGGCAACCCTTTTTCAAAAACAATTCACCAAAAATCTTTAACATGAAAAAACTAGTATTCGTCCTGCTTGGCGCCATGTTGATAAGCCCTACTTTCGTAAATGCACAGGGCTGTATGGAACCAACTTCAGATGACGGTGTATCTGTCATTGGATTTATCCAACCCGAATTTCAATACGATTTTAGTGGCAAAGGCAAAGAAGGCTTCGATGCACCTGAAGATTATAACAGTTTCGCATTCAGAAGAGCGCGCCTTGGTGTTACCGGAAACATCCCTTACGACATCAGTTATTATGTAATGGTAGAGTTCAGTGATTTCCAAAAAGGCCCTTACCTGCTTGATGCATATATTACATACAACCGACTTGGCCCATGGCTGAATGTTTCACTTGGCCAGTTTAAGTCTCCTTTTGGACTCGAGCTTCTGACTCCCTGCCATAAACTGCATACCATTCAAAGGTCAAAAGTAGTTGAAGACCTTGCCCATCCTTTCCGCGACATTGGTATCATGCTTTTTGGGGGTACAGATTCACTTCAATTTTTCGGTCTGACAAATCATAACATTATCTCCTATAAACTGGCCATCCTGAATGGTACAGGGAAAAATGCATGGGATGATAACAACTCTAAAGACATTGTAGCTCGCCTGGTACTGTCACCCTGGAAATTTATCCGTTTAGGCGGTAGCTACAGGCACGGATCACAGGCCCCGGCACAACCGGATATGGCTCAGGATCAAAGAACACGCTGGGGTGGAGACCTCGAACTCGAATTCGGTGACTTCCTCTTCCAGGCAGAATATATTTGGGGAGAAGACAAAGGTTCAACCGTTGAAGGCGGCGGATGTGGCGGCGACCCCGTTGTTATTTTAGGAAACTTTGTAAAAAGCGGTTACTTCGCACAGGCTATGTATATGACACCTATCAGGTTGCAACCTATCGTGAAATATGAAAGCTTCGACCCTGCTGATGACATGACAGACGACCTCATTACAACAGTAACCATTGGCTTAAACTATTGGATCAATGACTGGACCAGGCTTCAGGCCAACTACCTGATCAACGACAATCAAAACAACGTTGAATACTACCAGAGCCAGTTTGTTTTCCAGGCCCAGGTTAATTTTTAATCATATAAATAATAAAATATCATGAAAAGAAAAAGCGCGATGATACTGGCAGTCATGTTCCTGTTTATTGCACAGGCCCTGACAGCGCAGGTATTGGTTTCAGCGAAAAATTTCGTAGCTGAAAATAAGAAGGATAAAACAATGGTTATAATTGATGCAAATACTGCAGATAATTATGCCAAATCTCATGTGATGGGCGCTGTAAATGTTCCTCACAAAGAACTTTACAAAGATGGCGAGATCGAAGGTCTCATCAAATCACCAGAAAACCTGGCAGCATATTTTGGTGCCAAAGGGATCAGCAACACAAGTAATATTGTAATCTACGACGATGGCTCAAACAAATATTCAAGCCGTGTTTATTGGGTTCTTGATTATCTTGGTGCTGAAAACCTTCGCATCCTTCATAAAGATATGGACCAGTGGAAAGTGGCACGTCTGCCCCTTACCAGGAATAAAACCGTAACCAAAGCAGCTACCTTCACACCTAAAGTGAACAGCAGCATCCTTGCCGTGGCAGCCGATGTGAAATCATGCAGCGGTGCTTGTGTTATTGTTGATGCAAGACATGTTAGCGAATTTGACGGTACTTCAGAAAAACCGGTTAGTGTCGGACATATCAAAGGTGCCATCAATATTGAATACAAAGAATTCCTGGATGACAAAGGTGCTTTCAAATCAACCGAAGGGATCAAAGCGGTTGCCGATAAATATGGCCTTACCACTGAAAAAACCATTATTCTTTATTGTCAAACCAGTGTTCGTGCAGCACCTATCTTTGTTGCACTGAAGGAAATTCTTGGCTATAAAAACGTTAAAGTATACGACGGGGCTTATAACGAATGGGTAGCTCAAGGCAATCCGATGGGAAAATAGAAAATCATTTTGCTTAAATAATTCGTGTTAATAACGGATGAATTGCGTAAAAGAGCCGCTTCTGCGGCTCTTTTCTTTTATATATATCTTTGCAGAAGCATGAAAACAGCGGAAAAAGTAAAACTAACAGGCATTATTCTGGCCGGGGGCAAGGGCATCCGCCTGGGCAGAAATAAAGGACTGGCCAAACTTCAGGGGAAACACCTGATCGAATATGTGGTATCCAACCTGTTGGAAGTTTGCGATGAGATCCTTATTTCTTCCAATACTGCTCAGTGCGAAAAATTTGGCTACCGGACAATCCCGGACATTTATTCAGGCAAAGGCCCCATGGCAGGTATACATGCTTGTTTGAAAGCATCAAAAAATGAGCACAACATCGTAGTAAGCGTTGACACCCCATTTGTAGGAAAAGACTTTATAAAATTCATGCTCGACAAAAAAGGGAATGGACTCATAGCGGCTCCATGGTATGGAAAAGATTATTACGAACCGCTCTGTGCATATTACAATAAAAAGGTAGTACGGGAAATGGAATCATTTTTTGAAAAAGGGAATTACAAGCTTCCTGATTTGTTTAAAGCTGTTCCTTTCACAGCAGTGAGCATTCCAAAAATGGCAGATTTCAACCACCCCATGCTTTTTCATAATATTAATACAGAAGAAGACCTCTTGCTGGCCGAAAAATACCTGAATGAATCCTGAAATTGAGAACACTAAGAAGCCAAATTTTTTGATTCTGTCTGGCAATGGACGGAATGCAGGCAAAACTTCCTTCGCCTGCAAAATAATTGAATGCATTTCGAAAGAGCATCCCATAACTGCAATAAAAATATCACCTCATTTTCACGCCGATCTTGACAAAGGAGTCTTGCTAAAAGAAAAACATTTTATCATCAGGCAAGAAGAAAACCATGATGACACTAAAGATACTTCACGCATGCTCAGGGCCGGTGCCGGAAAAGTATACTACCTGGAAGTTCTCGATGATCACCTAAAAGAAGCAATGGATGCACTTGAAGCCCTCCGTCCCCTAAATGATGCAGTAATTTGCGAATCGGGAGGGCTAAGAAGGGTTATTCATCCCTCCCTCTTCATAGTATTAAACAGAGTTGACGGCAGAGAAACCAAAGAAAGCTATAAAACTTTATCGCCCATGGCCGATAAAGTGGTTATGTTTGACGGCACAAATTTTGATTTAGAAGCGGAAGATATATCTTTCAAGGGCAATGAATGGTTTATTGGTAAAAAGCGGGGGTAGCCTGATTATTCAGAAGGCTGAAAATAATCCGGCAGTATACACTGTACAGACCTTTCCTTTATAACTTCATTAAAATTTTCAAGGGTTGAAAGCATCAAATCAGAATGCTGATCATGACATTCCAGGCAAGAACCAAGCAGTAAAATCCTCTTTTGCTCTTCAGGATTGAAAGGCCTGGCATTGCTTCTGGTTGAGTGATCCCCTTCCGGCTCACCAAGAAATGGGATCCATGCATCTTCCGGCAAACCATCATTCTTATTATTGGCAAATCTCGCTGTAAATATCCAGGTTCCTTTGCCATCTGATGTCTTATACTCAAGCGTTCCATGTCCGTAGCCTATTGCAAAAGGCTCATTGTGACATGAGCGACAATCCCGCCCCTTAGTATTTGTAGTATGCGCCGACAAAGGAGCATACAATCGTTTGAAAATATGCGGCTGACTGGCATTTTCGTCATAAGTGGATTTATCTATGGTCAGGATCATCCCCGGCGTAAACGTATGCACTCTTCTATCCTCATCCCCGATCACACCAAGGCTCGGTCTTCCCGCCAGGTATAAACCAACATATTCAACCCAGCTTCCGTTTTCCTCCTCATTCTCGATCATATCATATCCTGCTACTTTGGGGTCATATTCATTATGACAACCTATGCATTGAGGAATCCATGCAGTGTGACAGGATTGGCATGACAAATCGCTGTGTGCACTTCCTTTCTTACAGATTTCTTTTGGCGGATTCAAAGGGTGAATCTTGGCATCCGTTTTTCCAATCAGAACAGGATCTCCCTTGGATGAGAAACTACTGTTCCATATCAATCGTCCGGAATTCCCCAATGGGAGAAATGGCCCGTCGGAATCCATTTTCTTTATTTGAAGGATCTTTTGTGTTTCACTATCAAGGTCTGCATAATATTTCAGAGCCGGCATCTCCGAAAAATGGCAATCCTCACACGAGATCTTCACCTGTTCCTCCACATGCTGATAATAGGTCCCATCCCCCATCAGCTCATATGAATCATGGCAATCAATGCATTCCAAACCAGCCTTATGATGTATATCTTCGGATATATATCTGAATACCCTGCCGTCTTTCAGGATCCGAAGCGTATCACTTCGTGTAATTTCTTCCTTTTTATAAAGGGTTTCATGCCATCCTTCATAGGATGTTGAGATCCTTCCTGAGCGGCTATGGCAACCAAAGCAATGTTCTTTGCCCATATTCAGATCCAGGCTGGGATGTTTTGACCATAAGGATGAGTCCGTTTCCTTCCCGTAATATTCATTCAACTCAGCTATAGCAGAAGTACTGTAATTCAGGTGGCATGCATTGCATCCCCCACCCCTGCTCTCTTCATTGATGGGACCAGGATCCGTTTTTGGATTGGACAGATGACAGCGGGCACACATATTTCGCAAATGCTTGTCGGAGGCACTGTGTCCAATCTCCATAATATGATAATGCCCGTCGGGAGTATCCGATTCGCCAAATACAAAGCGATTCACAGCAACGATTCCGCTGTTGGTTGCCATCAGGCCTGTGCCTATCCTCCGGCTTATATCCGGATGACAATCCGATGTACCACAGCTCCGAGATGCATTTTCAAGGTTACCGGGAATCCTGAGCATGCCTTTATGTGCCCTTTGCTTTTCCGGGCTAAAAGGATTTCCAAGATGGCACGACACACAACCAATGGCCTGGGGTGAATGTGCTTCTGAAAATCCTTTCATGGCATCATGACAAAGCATACATGATTCACTTCGACCCAAATTACCAATTTCCTGGGGAAATGCAGAAACAAATGAAGCTCCATTTAAAGGAATGGGATCGTATATGGAATGTATCCCTGCAACATCCCAGGTCCATTTCCATTCTTCGCCCCGGAAAAAGTATGCAATAATTGTTAGCAATGCATAAACGAAAATCAAAATCAGGACAAGTATTTTTATGATCCTGGCGGCATTATCCTTGATATAGGGAAGCAGGATCAATGGGAAAAAGATCAAAAATACCATGAACCATATCCAACCCGCTTGTTTCATCCAGTGAAGCACTTCCTGCAGACCTAAAAAATACCAGGGCCCCTTTATAGTGCCGGAAAGGTTGTCGTGCAATGGAGCCTGGAAAAGTACAGACAATAATAAAAGAATCAAGAGAACTATAAAAAATGTGATGGCCCTGCCCCAGACGATGCGTGCATGTTCGAATAGAATGAGAAAGATAAAAATGGTGGCCAGTGCTATGTGGTTTACATACAGGAGCAGGTAACTCTCTCCATTGCCAAGCAAAACAAGTGAAATGTACTTCCCGATCAAAGGAATAAAATCGATAAGAGATCCGAAAATCAATAAGGCTTGTTCGCTATCAGCATCGCCTTTCAGTATAAATCCGGATAGCATGGCATAAAAGATCACAAATATTGAAACAAGGAGACGAAACCAAATCCCGATTCGAATCCCTTTTTCATTTCTTAGCCTGAAGTGGTCATAAATATGAAGCAGGCTGAATATTAAGAAAGATTGTGCACTCCAATAATGCATATTGCGGGCAATCACAGCCCCCGGATTGCTGAGTAAAATTCCTGAAATGGACAAATACGGATCAGCAACATCAAAAGGCACTGCCAAAACAATCCCTGAAATCGCACATATCAGCAGTGATGAAACAGCAATTCCGCCAAAACTATCCACAATGAACTTCTTTGGAGGCTTTAGCTCATATGTCCGTCCATTCATCATTTATCCCACAATATTTTATAGTTCCCGCTCATAGCATCTTTGACGATCTCAAGCTGCCTCAGTGTTTTTGATGCAGGCCCCTTTACAGGTTTGCCCATGGCGTCAAATCTTGATCCATGGCATTGACAAACAAGTTCCTGTCCTTCCGCTTTCTTAATCTTGCACCCCAAATGCGTGCATTTCGCTTCGTAAGCACGGGCTTTATTACTGGTATTCACTAAAACTGCATTGCCGTAAAACGTAATTCCGGAAGGCAATTCTGTTCCAATAATGATATCTTCGTCAGGATTTTTTGCAGAAACATCCCTTTTCCCGGTCAACAGCCACCAGCCGATGACCGGCAAGGATAATAAAGGGACTAAAAATGCGAAAAAGTCCCTACGTGAGAGCTTCCTGTTTTGATGATTGTCTTTCATAATCTGATGCACATATTCAGGCAACTTATACGCTCAAATGTACGGATATTATCACAATTCACAGGACTTCCTTATCCTGCTTATTTGTACAGGCTCTAAATTGACCATTGTTAATAATTAACAATACTGGCTATCAGCCACTTATAATAGGTATGAATTATTTATATATACTTCTAAATTATAGACCATTTGCCTGATTTTCTGCATGTTACATTTATATCCTTTTATATAGATGCTTATATATTACTATATATCAATATATTACATCATACATTTAGGCAAAAATAGTCCTTTTAAGAACCATTTTATTTTAATAAATTTGCATAACTTTTATATATGATACATCTATTTTCTTTTCTGTTATTTTTGATCAAAAATCATACAATTACAAATAATTGCAATCAGAAGAGATTTTATTAAAGTTTCAGCCCTTGGACTCGGTGGATTGGCTGTAAGCGCTTCTGCCTTTAAGGTTCTCAAGGGAGCAGTGCCACAGGATCTTATCAACACAGTTTCGGATCCAAGTAAAGGATTGAAGAGGTTTCCTACTTATTGCGAAGTATGTTTCTGGAAATGTGCCGGTTGGACCTATACCGATGAGGATGGAAAGATCATGAAGATCATAGGCCATGAGGATGACCCGCATTGCAACGGCAGGCTTTGTCCCAGGGGGACAGGTGGCGTTGGAATGTATTATGATAAAGATCGATTGACGACCCCGCTCATCAGGGAAGGAGAACCCGGAAGCCAAACATATCGCAAAGCCAGTTGGGATGAAGCACTGGACCTCATAGCAAGTAAAATGAAAGAGGTGAAAGAAAAATATGGTCCGGAAGCCATGGCCTTGTTCAATCATGGTTCATCAGGGCATTATTTCGGACATCTTCTTAAGGCTTACGGATCAACAAACATTGTTGCCCCCTCCTATGCACAATGTCGCGGTCCACGTGAGGTTGGATTCACTGCAACCTTCGGATCAGGGATCGGCTCACCGGAACCTACAGACATCAGGGACACCAAGTGCCTGGTACTCATTGGCTCACATCTTGGCGAAAACATGCATAACGGACAGGTTCAGGAAATGTCGGATGCCATTGACAAAGGTGCTACCATCATTACGGTCGACCC
>CAZASJ010000003.1:12410-67594 GCA_964487735.1 uncultured Bacteroidales bacterium
TCAACAGCCGCCAGCAAATCAAAATACTGGTTGCCAATAAAGCCATCTACCGACATGGCCCTCCTGCTGGCATGGATCCACGTATTAATTTATGAAGAAATCTATGATAAAGATTATATAGGAAAATATGCATTCGGCTTTGATCAGCTTAAGGAACATGTGAAAGACATGACTCCTGAATGGGCTTATGGCATTACGACCATAAAACCTGATGTGATCAGGAAAACTGCCCGTGAAATGGCAAATGCCGCACCCGCCACCATCGTTCATCCCGGACGTCACGTGACCTGGTATGGTGATGATTCACAACGCGCAAGAGCCGTCGCTATTTTAAATGCACTCCTGGGCTCATGGGGTAAGAGAGGCGGATTTTATTTCAAGGAAAGCGCCAAGGTTCCACATTACCCACACCCCGAATATCCAAAACCAAAATGGTCGTGGAGAGATACCATGAACGGGAAATATCCCCTGGCCGGACTAGCAGTTTCAAATACGCTTATTGAGGCATCCATTCCTTCAGAAGACAACAAACACCAGATCCATGGATGGCTGGTTTCAGGAACCAATCTTCCATTGACCATGCCGGATAAACCCACACTGGCAAAAGCCATGCAATCACTGGATTTTATCGCCGTTGTAGATACAATGCCTATGGAGATCACTGGTTGGGCAGATGTTGTTTTACCTGAATGTACCTATCTTGAAAGGTATGATGATATCAGGGTATCTCCTCACAGGGAGCCTTATATTGCCTTGAGAATGCCGGCCACTGAACCGCTGGGCGATTCAAAGCCCGCATGGTGGATGGCCAAACAATTGGGCGAAAAGATGGGCCTGGGCAATTATTTCGATTATGAAGATTATACAGAAGTGCTTGACTGGCAACTACAGAAAGTAGGTTCTTCACTGGAAGAAATGCAAAAGATCGGCATCAAGAAATTCGAAAGGAAGTCAGGTGCATTATACATGCACGATGGCGAAGATTTCGAATTCCCCACTAATTCAGGGAAAATTGAACTTTTCTCTACTGATTTTCAATTAGAAGGTTTCGATCCAATGCCTGTATTTACGCAACATCCTGAACCCCCACAAGGGTTTTACAGGCTGATCTATGGACGTGCCCCCATGCACACTTTCAGCCGAACAGCCAACAATCCCAACCTTACAGATCTTATGGACGAAAACACCTGCTGGATCAATCCCAAGGTGGCCGATCTGTGGGGAATATCAAACGGACAATATATCTGGTTAAAAAACCAGGATGAAGTTATTTCCGACTTCCCTATCAAAGTAAGGGTAACCGAAAGGATTCGTTGGGACTCAATTTATATGGTACATGGATTTGGCCATAAGGAAGACAGACTTACCAAAGCATTTGGAAAAGGTGCTGCCGACTCATACCTCGTTACAAATGTAATGATCGACCCTGTAATGGGTGGAACTGGAATGAGGGGGAACTTTGTAACATTCCTTACCGACAATCCACACGAAGCTTAATTAAAAAATTGAATATTAAACCGGAGGATATATCATGAGATATGCAATGGCAATAGACACCAGGAAATGTGTTGGATGCAGTGACTGCGTGGTTGCCTGCCAAACAGAGAATAATGTTCCAATCGGGTATTGTCGCGACTGGATCACTGAAACAGTGGATGGTTCCTACCCGAATGTTGAGATCGAACTCAGGACAGAACGCTGCAATCATTGCGATAATGCACCCTGTGTTAGATGCTGCCCTACAGGTGCCAGTCACATTGTTGAAGGCGGTATCGTACTGGTTACCGGGGACAAATGCATTGGATGCGGAGCATGTATACAATCATGCCCCTACGATGCACGATACTCACACCCGGAGGGTTATGTTGACAAATGCACCTTCTGCAACCATAGGGTGAGCAAAGGCCAATTGCCAGCATGCGTATCGGTATGTCCAACCAAGTGTATGTATTTTGGCGACCTCGACGATCCTGAAAGTGATGTAAGCAAAGCCCTGAAAAACAGGAAGTATAAAGCGCTTGCACCTGAAGCCGGAACCAAACCACATATATTCTACATGATTTAATAAAACAACAAGCCTTTTGATATGAAAGAAGAATTGATCATTAGTGGAAGAATGAATCCGGGTATTGATCCGTACCTTAACATCTGGCACTGGCATATCCCCCTTTATTTATTCCTTGGCGGCCTGGCAGCCGGAATATTATTCTTTGCTGCACTGTATACCATCATGGGCAGGGAAAAGCAAATGCCAACCGCAGTAAAATGGGCTACCTTTATCGTACCTGTTGCACTTGTATTAGGCTTAATGGCACTGTTCTTTGACCTGAAACACCAACTGTTTTTCTGGCAATTATACACGACTGTCAGAATAGAATCCCCCATGTCGTGGGGTGCCTGGGTACTCATGTTCATTACACCATTGTCCATGGTATGGGCAGCAAGTTATATCAAGGAAGCAATCCCAAGCTGGCAGTGGAAATTCAAAATAATGGAACAGGGGGAAGCCCTCGTAATCAAGTACCGTAAAGTCATAGCATGGATCTTGTTAGGGCTATCTGTTATCCTCGGTATTTACACAGGGATCCTGCTCTCGGCCTTCAACGCGCGTCCGCTTTGGAATACTTCCATCCTTGGGCCCCTTTTCCTGGTATCCGGGATGTCGACAGGCGCAGCGGTGATCATGTGGATGTCGAAAGACCACTACGAACGTAAAATAATGAGTATGATCGACCTTGTGCTGATCATTGTTGAACTGTTCTTCATCATTCATCTCTTTATGGGGTTTTTGGCAAGTACTGCCGTACAGATCGAAGCTGCAGAGCTCTTCCTGGGTGGTGAATTTACAGTGTCTTTCTGGGTATTTGTTGTTATTCTCGGTCTTATTTTACCGGCAATTCTTGAAATACTGGAACTCAGGGGATATAAGATCCCTGTTGCCATTCCGGCAATTCTCATTCTATTCGGTGGCCTGATGTTCAGGTTCATTATGGTTGAGGCCGGACAGATCACACGCTACTTGTATTAATTTGATCATTCTATATATTATATGATATGACAACACCAAACATTACAAATAGAAGTAAAATTTATGCCAATCCATACCTCAGCGGATTTCTGCTTGGGATGGTCCTTTTGCTGACATTCTATTTCACAGGTCGTGGTCTGGGTGCCAGTGGGGCCATCAAATCTACTGTTGTTACAGCCGTGAATACAGTGGCACACAAGCATGCTGAAGGTTCAGCTTATTACAGTAAGTTCATCAGTGACGACCAAAGCCCCATGCACAATTGGCTGGTATTTGAAGTACTGGGAGTCCTGGTAGGAGCATTCCTCTCAGGGGCTATTGCAGGAAGGCTGAAGCTAAAGGTTGAACATTCACCAAAGATTACATCAAAGACAAGACTGATTGCAGCCGCTGCAGGAGGGATCTTATTTGGTATTGGCTCTCAACTGGGAAGAGGGTGTACAAGCGGAGCTGCCCTTAGCGGGATGGCAGTGCAATCACTGGCAGGTTTCCTCGCCATGCTGACCATCTTTGGAGGGGGTTACCTCTTTGCATATTTTTTCAGAAAATTATGGATTTAAGAATTTAAATAACTAAAGATATGACTGGACCATTAATACCCATGGGAGTGATCGGACAGGGCTGGGACATGGTAATTGCCCTTTTGATCGGGATGGCTTTTGGATTTGTCCTTGAATCGGCAGGCTTTTCATCATCCAGAAAACTGGCAGGCTTGTTTTATGGATACGACTTTACTGTTTTGCGTGTATTTTTTACTGCTGCTGTCACCGCAATGATCGGATTATTGTATTTCAGTTACATGGGTTGGGTTGACCTTTCTATGATCTATGTAAACGAAACATACCTCTATGCTACAATCATTGGAGGAGTGATTATGGGAGCCGGATTTATCCTGGGTGGATTCTGTCCGGGCACCAGCCTTTGTGGTGTAGCCATCGGCAAGATCGATGCCATGGTATTTACAGCAGGAATGTTTATTGGCATTTTGATATTTTCAGAAGCATTCCCACTATTTCAGGGATTGTACGATGGATACAATATGGGTCCAATTAAGGTCTATGAGGTATTGAATATGTCATCAGGCGTATTTACCCTTGTACTGATCGTTGTGGCCCTGCTGGCCTTTATCATTGCCCGCATGGTACAAAACAAAGTTAAAAATGTAGATTATTAATCTTTATAGCATGAATAAAGCATATTATACACTGGCCGTATTTTTGTTAGTACTGGGTATTGGCCTTGTTTTACTTCCGGAGCGTGAACACCCTGACGAATCATCACCCAGGGAGCTGCTCAATGAGCTGAAAAACCCATCACGCTTCATCTCAACAGATAAAGTGGCTGAAATGATTATTGACCAGGATCCAACGCTCTTGCTTGTTGATGTTCGTGATATGTATGATTACCTGGATTTTTCGCTTCCCGGTGCACACAGCATTCCTCTGGAAGAGATCCTCTTGTACAACTGGATTGATTCGCTTGCATATGATCAAAGCATGATCGTTCTGTTTTCCAATGGAGACATCAGGGCTGATAAAGCATGGATGCTTATGAAAAGAGAAAAACATCAGAATATCCATATCATGAAGGGCGGTTTAAATTGCTGGTTCAATACCATCATCAGGCCCGAAAAGCCGGTCGAAACCGCAGCAGATGAAGAAATTGACCTCTACGAATTCAGGAGAGGAGCTTCGATCTATTTTACCGGCGGCGCAACCCCTATGGAAACAGAAGGAGGTTCTGAAGCTGTAATCGTTTCAAGAAAGAAAAAGACACAGGTAGTTGAAGGAGGTTGTTAATCACACATAAAAAATTAATCATCATGAATTTTAAACACCCCAATCTGGCATTTGTAGGCTTTGTAATTGCTTTTATCCTGGTCATCGTGATCGGACTACTTACAATTAACAGGCCCGACCTGAAATTTAAGCTCACAGAAGATGAAACACTGGAGCAAATATTGCTCGATGAGGATGTAATCTTCCCGGAAGATCTGGTTGGAATCATTGAAATGGAAGAGCCGGGATACCTCCTGCTCGATATCAGAAACCCTTATGAATATATCAAAGGACATATTACCGGAGCTGAAAACATTCCTGCCAACAGCATTCTCGACAAAGAAAACCTCAAAATGCTGGATAATCAAGTCAAAGATTCTGTTAATGTAATACTGTATGGCCAAACACAACTCGATGCAAATGGCCCATGGCTGATTCTAAAGCAAATGGGATACAACAATATTAAGGTCCTGATGGGAGGATACCACTATTTTACCACAGGCCCCCTGGATTTCTATGATATGCCTGAGGTACCCGCCTACCTTGTTGAGGAGCCGCTTTTTAACTATTATGAGGTGATGGAAGAAATGGGAAGCACATCTATTGGCGAAGACAATGATGCCGGTCAACCACAAATTGTGATCCCTTCACGCAAAAAGAAAGGAAGTGTTGTAGAAGGCGGTTGTTAAAATCGATATATCCTTTCTTGCCAAAAAGCAGGCAAAGTGATCTATATCACGATAAATGTTATTGTAAATCACGAAGTGACTGTTATAGATTAGAAGATATGTTGTATTTTTGATTATCAACTTAAAAGCAATCGGATGAGACAAAGACATGTATTAGCAAACTTCGCATTACTTTTCGGAGCATTTGGGTTCCTTGGCTACATTTTTATTGTAATAGCTGGTTACTTAGGGTGCTGTGCCAATATTACATCAGGTTTGTATCACAACCTTGTGATCATTATTCTTGTCATTGCATTTGCCCTATTTGCCCTTTGCATGTACAATAATTGCTGCAAAATGCCGAAAAACCCTGAACACAAAGAAGAGTAATTTGTAAAGATTTTTCATCAAGCTGATATCCCCGCAATGAAGGGATTATCCAATTTTGTTTGCTTACTCCCAGCAAACCTTATTTTGCTTGATTTTTAGCCTGGTTTCTTATTACCCGCCGGGATATAGATATACTCAATTCATACAATCCCATTAATGGAATTACCACAAGGATCTGACTGAAAATATCAGGAGGTGTAATAATGGCCGATACTACAAGGAGGATCACTAGGGTGTACTTCCTGTTCTTTTTCAGAAATTCCGGAGTGAGTATTCCCACACGGGTAAGGAAGAAAACAAAGACCGGCAGTTCAAATACAATCCCTACCGAAAGCGATACCGACACCACTGTACTTATATATGAACTCAATGACACATTATTAGCCACTGCCTCACTTACCTGATAGGTCCCCAGAAAATTAATCGTAAGGGGTACAATAAGAAAATAGCTAAAAAGCACTCCCACCAAAAAAAGGACTGAGCAAACAAACACTGCACCCCCTGAATACTTTTTCTCAGTAGGCATAAGAGCAGGTTCAATAAAGCTCCATATCTCATGCAAAATGTACGGAAATGCAAGGATAACTCCTGCCATAATAGAGATGTACATATGCGTAAGAAACTGTCCCGACATTTTTATGTTTATGATCTCCAGGTTTGAATTATCGAGACACAAAGAAGTCAGTCCCGAGTATTCCGAGAACTCACATAAAAGGCGTGTGGTAAGAAAATCCGGACGAATAGGAGCCAGAATGATCCTGTCGAAGATAAAATCCTTAAAAATAAAAGCAACAATCCCAAGGACGACGACTGCCACAATGGAGCGTACAAGATGCCAGCGGAGTTCGTCCAGATGTTCCCAGAAGGACATCTCCTTTTCAGGAGGCGGCTTGGGTGCTTCTTTCTTTGTTGAATTAAATTCGGTCATGTTCAGATACTCAATTGATCCCCAAATGTACTAAATCCTTCAAAATATTTAAGTTTGTATTTGAAACCGGAAGTATATCCTTCATGATCATCAAAAACATCTTCAGTATCGTACCCGCTTATACCTCTTTGTATAAAGATGTCAGAAAGCAAAAACGCTTTGTAAATGCGATAATTAAGCCTGAGATCAGCAGGGCCCGGGAGCAAAATGATGATACCCTGGATGAAAACGACTTCAAAAAGATCCGACAGTATTACGGCTTTGGTGTTCCGGCCATCGTTGGAGAAAGTTTCTGTACACTCAGGGGCATGCCAATGACTGAAAAAGAAAGGATCGCCAATACCTATCAGGGTGCACTTACCGGCTTGTATGACGACTTTTTTGATAAGACGAAACTTGATCCCTCTGAGATCAGAAAAATGATGGATGACCCTTATGGATTTCAGGCTTCATCTTCCCTGGAAAAATTATTTATACATTTTCTGAAAGCCGTACATCAAAATCTTCACGATAAGGAATTCTTCATGCAAACTTTTGATCAGGTATTTGATGCACAGATCGAGAGCAAGCAACAAAGCGATACCGGCATTTCCATAGAGGAAATAAAGGAGATCACTTTCAGGAAAGGAGGACATTCATTGCTCTTCTACCGAAGCGTTTTCTCAAACAAAGTCATAGAAGGAGAGATGGATGCCTTGTACAATGCCGGCAGCCTTATGCAATTAGGCAACGATATCTTTGATGTGTACGACGACAGCAGAGACAACATTCGTACCCTGCTAACAGCTTGCGAGAATATCAAGGAAGTAAGACAAATCTTTACAGAGCAGATGGAGAAAACGATTATTCTAATCAATACATTGAAATACAAGCGGCATCAGTTAAGGAAATATACCAGAGAATTCATATTAGGCATTTCCAGGTGTTTTGTTTGTCTTGATCAATTGGAGGCACTGGAATCGAAAAGTGGTGGCAAGTTTAAACCTGCAGAATATTCAAGGGAAGAGCTGATCTGTGACATGGAAAAGCCATCCAATATGCTGGCTTCATTAAAGTACTACCTCAATTATAAGTTCTGATCTTTTCTGAAAAACAGGCAACTGTCGCCGTAGCTCAAAAAGCGAAATTCATGATCCAGGGCATATTTATACGCATCTTTCCATCCTTCTCCTACAAATGCTGCAACCAATAGCAATAGCGTACTGCGGGGCATGTGAAAATTAGTCAGTAGTATATCAACAATACGGAATTTGTATGCGGGTACTATGATCAGGCTGGTGTCGCCTGAAATTTCATCCAAACCCTTTTTATCCATGTATCTCAGCACTGCCCTGAGGGCCTCCGTTGCACTTTGTTTTGGCCCTTCCTCATAGGGAGTCCATTGACTGACAGAGAAAACAGCATTTTCATCCGCTGACAGCATATTCCCGAACCAATAAAGGCTTTCCAATGTGCGCATGGAGGTCGTGCCTACGGCTGTCAGTTTTCCCTGATTCTTCAATATCTGATTGATAAGCGTTTTGCCAATGATTATTTGTTCGGTATGCATTTCGTGATCGCGGATATTTTCATCGCTTACCGGTTTGAAGGTACCTGCACCTACATGCAATATCACATTCGCAAAAGAAATACCGATCCCTTCAAGTTTCTGCATCACTTCCTCCGTAAAATGCAGGCCTGCAGTTGGTGCAGCCACTGATCCGTTGTGTGCTGCATATATGGTCTGATACCTCCTGGCATCCTCTTCATCAGCTTCGCGTTCAATATAGGGCGGTAAGGGTATCTTTCCGGCAGCCTCAATGATATGGGCAAAGCTTAATTCGGGCGGATCCCAGCTAAAGCTGACCAGAAAAGCTCCATCCATCTCACCGATGCGCTCTGCCCGCAATTCTGTTTTCCCAATCCTCATGGACAGTGTTCCACTTCGCCATTTTTTGGCATTCCCGATGAGGCATTTCCACTTTGTTCCGGAGGTGGCTTCAAATGCGCTGTTGATCTCAGGGGAGGGAGATACAGGTTCAAGGCAAAATACTTCGATACGGGCTCCTGTATCCTTCTTAAAAAGCAATCGTGCCCTGATCACGCGTGTGTTGTTGAACACCATGAGTCCACCCGGTGGAAGATGATCAGATACATTATAAAATTTATCCTGACCCAGCTCCTGCCCTTTCCTGATCAATAATTTAGAATGATCACGTTGAGCAACCGGATACGCAGCAATCCGCGACTGGGGGAGGTCGTAAAAATATTCCTCCATGCATATTTTATCAGGCAATGACATTAGCTGAGTTTCCTAAGAAATTCCGAAACAAAATTATAAAACTCCTCAGGCGCATCTGCATGTAACCAATGGGTACCTTCATCAATGGTAACAATATCCATATTGCTAAAACTCTTCTTGATATCCGGAATATCTTCTTCACTAATGTAATCTGATTTCCCACCCCTTACAAAAAGCGAAGGATTTTGAAAAATAGTTGAGTAAAATACACCATCATACATCGAATCAAGGTTCAGGTCGATAGCTTCCAGGTTGATCCTCCAACCCAGTAAATTTTTCTCTTTCCAGAACAGGTTTTTCATCAGGAATTGAACGATACGAGGAATATGAATGCTTTCTGAAAGGTGCTTCCCAACTTCCTTACGGGATTTCATTTTTGTAAAATCGACCGATTTCATGGCATCGATCAATCCACGATGGTACGTATGTGAAATATAGGTTCGCATACTGGTATCTACCACAATAAGGGCATGTACATCATGTGGGTTTTCAAGTGTATACCGCATGGCTACCTTGCCACCCATGGAATGTCCCATTATGATGGGATCTTTTATTCCCTGCTGTTCAATAAACTCCTTAAGGTCATCGACCAATGCATAATAATTAAGGGCATAATGATGAGGCGATCGCCCGTGGTTACGCTGATCAAGGATGAATACCTTATATCCTGATTCTGCGATACGCTTGCCAAAGCTTACCCAATTATCGGAAATACCAAAAATTCCATGCAGGATAATAAGGGGCCTGCCACTGCCATATTTTCTGAAATGCAATTCCATGGGGCAAAGATAATCATTGAACCTGGAAAAATGAACATGGATTTTGGGTGTGGGGTGTGGGGCGTGGGGCATCAGGTGTTGTGATATATTTGATATTTAGGATAAATCACAAATTTTATTTCTATCTTTATTTGACGGATATCTCAGTTTAATTAGAGGGAATGAAAGAACTTGCAACATTTGTCTTCATATTGATGATGTTCTGTGGATTTAAAACTCTTTCCCAATCTTGCCTGCCGGAAGGGATCATTTTCCAGACACAATCGCAAGTGGACGACTTCTTGCTTGACTATCCCGATTGTGAGCAGATTGAAGGAGATATGACAATCAGTGGAGCAGATATCACAAACTTAGACGCTCTTCACAATATAACCACCATCGATGGTCAATTGAGAATCAGATGGAACACGCTTTTACCTGATCTGTCTGGCATCTCAAATCTCGAACATGTGGGGGACAACCTTATAATCATTGGGAATTCCATGTTCAATGACTTATCTGATTTGGCAAAATTATCTTATATAGGGGGCAATCTTCAAATTGATGACAATGAATCCCTGATTAGTTTAGAGGGACTTGAAAGTTTAATAAAAATAGAAGGCAGCTTGCTCGTTGGAGGCGATATGTTTTATTCAGGAAATCCGTCACTGACAAGCCTGAATGGAATTGATAACTTAATATTTATTGGGGAGAGCATTACCCTGAAACACAACCCCCTACTTAAAAACATAGAAGCTCTTGTACAAATAGACACATTAAAAGCTGACCTAGTCATTGTTGACAACGAGGTACTGGAAAGCCTGTCTGGATTAGATAATATATCAAGCATTGGCGGATCATTGGTTTTAAGAAGAAATCCTCTTCTTTCCAGCCTCTCGGGATTGAATCAACTCAAACAAATACAGGACTCACTTTGTATAGGTGGATATTTACAACTGGAAAACTTCGAAGGACTTGAAAACCTGGTTTATATTGGACAAAACCTTCGATTAGATACGATGGCTGCTGAGAGTTTCACAGGTCTTCAGAATATTGTAACGATTGGAGGTTCGCTCATTCTCAGATCCTTTTGGTATGCCAGCGACCTCTCAGGATTTGACAGTTTAAAATACCTGGGTGGAATTACTATACATAGTACTGATATAAGTAGTCTGGAGGGCTTAACAAACCTCTCTTCGATAAGTGGTGAAGTAAAAATCAATAACAATGACTATCTGCAAAGCCTCCGGGGATTGCATCATATTTCAACAATAGGTGGAAACCTCAAATTGTATTATAATGATGAGTTGCATGATCTTTCCGGCCTAAAAAATCTTGATACAATAAATGGTGATTTGTATTTTGCTAATAACCCATCGATCCGGAATCTGGGTGAACTTAACAAATTGAGGCATATTAGCAAATCACTTATCTTTTATAGAATGCCAGGGCTTTCTAATGTTGATGGCCTTGAAAACCTCACTTCTATTGGTCAATCTCTGTCAATTCATAGTAATGATAGTTTAACCAATATAAACGGTCTTGAAAATTTGAGTTTTCTCGGAGGAGATCTGACAATATCTGAAGGTGTATTGAAAAACCTCAATGGGTTGAGTAAGCTTGATAGCATTGGAGGGCGCGTCCTTATTCAGGAAACAGACTCATTATTAAACATGGAGGGCCTGGATAGGCTTTCCTATATTGAAGATGATCTAATAATTGATAGGAATGTCAGAATAATCACACTGGAAGGGCTGGATAGTTTAAGATATGTAGGTGGAAGTTTGGCTATTGGCGAGAACCCATGCATTCTGAGCCTCAATGGACTATACAATCTATCAGAGATCAATGGAAATTTAAAAATCATTCTCAATGACAGCATTACGGGAATGAATGGCCTTGAAAACCTCACAAACGTAGGTGGAAACGTTGAAATTGACCTTAATCCCAGCTTAGAAAATCTGGATGGCCTTGAACAACTTGAGCATATAGGAAGCGATCTGTTTATTGGCAAAGAAAGGTTTATGCCAAGCGGGAATCCTTCCCTCCAAAGCATTTCAGCTCTGTCCGGTTTAAAAAGCATTGGGGGTATACTGATGATATATCATAACGATAAACTCACGAATCTGGAAGGACTGGAAAATATCGATCCCGCATCCATTGCAGAAATATATATCAAGAAAAATACTACTTTATCTCATTGTGAAGTACAAAGTATTTGTGCCTACCTATCTGCTCCAAATGGTGAGACCCTGATCCAATACAATGCCGGTCCTTGTTTCAATATTGATTCAGTGGTGAATGCTTGTCGCATATTATTTCCTTGCCCGCCGGATGATATCATATTTTCAACACAAAGCCAGGTTGACAGTTTCCGTTTTCACCATCCCAATTGTACAGAATTAAATGCTGGCATCCGAATTGAAGGAGAAGATATCACAAACCTATATGGACTTGATATAATCAAATCTATATCCGGAGAACTTATGATAGTCGAGGCAGATGCCCTCACTTCCCTTAGGGGTATTGACAGCATTGTTGCTTCCAGCATAAATGACCTTTTTATTATTGACAATAATTTATTATCAGAATGTGATATTGCTAATATTTGCCAATATATCTCCGATCCAAATGGAGCTGTAAACATTCTGGGCAATGCAGAAGGATGTCATGATAAGAATGATGTTGAGCTGGCATGTACAGAAGGATTTAATGAAATTGAACAATTCCGGGAGATCCATCTCTACCCAAACCCCACATCAGATTATATAAACATTCGATTTCCGAAACATGACAGCCATTATTCAATACACATTTTTGATACTTATGGCCAATGCCTCACTTTTATTGAATGTCCAAAAGGGCAAGCAGAATCTCGGATAGATGTTTCCCAATTCCCATCCGGGATCTATTTGGCAATTATTGAAGGTAAAGATGGGAATACCTATCACAAGAAATTTGTTATCAAATAAGTTACTGATCACATATTCTAAATCCTCAAAGCAAAAACCCCATACGACAGCTCTATGGAACAGGTATTGCAAAATATATTTTCAGGTATAGAACTAATCAAAGAGCCAACGGGTAACTATTTATTGAAAAAGTTAAATGGCGAAGCGGATATAAAGTTGCCCGAAAGTCGAAAGAAGTAGGCCCCCAAACCCCAAGCCTCAAACCCCACACCTCAAAACCCACACCTACAATGAAACCTCCGCACCATGCCCCTTAGGCCCGTTTATTCATCCCGGCTCAGTTGCCGAAGATACATTTGGATGGTATTTTCAAGTCCAAAATAAAGAGCGTCGCTAATGAGTGCGTGTCCAATGGAGACCTCCAGCAAGCCAGGAATATTTGTATTAAAATATTTAAGATTTTCCAGGCTCAGGTCATGACCGGCATTGAGGCCAAGCCCATATTCACCGGCAACAATGGCAGCATCAACAAAAGGTTTCACAGCCATTTCCTTTCCCTTCTGAAAATTTGCTGCAAAGCTTTCCGTGTATAGTTCTACCCTGTCGGCTCCGGTTTTGGCCGCATTTGCGATCATGGTCGCATCTGTTTCAATAAAAACAGATGTACGAATTCCATTTCGCTTGAATTCTGCAATCACTTCCTTCAGAAATCCTTCATTTTTAATGGTATCCCATCCAGCATTTGAGGTGAGTACTCCCGGTGGATCCGGCACCAGTGTCACCTGCTGGGGCTTTACCCCTATCACAAGATCCATAAACGCTTTATTTGGATATCCTTCAATATTAAACTCAGTACTTACAATCGGTTTCAGGTCCAGCACATCCTGATAGCGTATATGTCGTTCATCAGGCCTGGGATGAACTGTAATTCCCTGCGCACCAAAACGCTCACAATCCATTGCAGTTTTCAATACGTCAGGAATATTCCCACCTCTGGCATTTCTGAGGGTTGCTATTTTATTGATATTTACACTTAGTCGGGCCATGATCTTAATTTGTTTGAATAAAACCTATGATTATTGCAAAGCTAAGAATTTAGTAAGTTTGCATTACAAACATCCGCTTTTAACCATTTTTTAAGCATGAGGATCGTACTACAAAGAGTTAGCAGAGCTTCGGTAAATATCTCCGGAAAGGAGAAAAGCAGTATTGCAAATGGCATGCTTCTTTTGCTGGGTATTGAAGACAGTGATACAAGCGATGATATCCATTGGCTTTGTGCAAAAATCGCAAATCTCAGGATCTTTCCCGATACCGAAGGCATTATGAACCTTTCTGTAAAAGATGTTGATGGGGAAATTCTTGTTGTTAGCCAGTTTACGCTTCACGCCAGTACAAAGAAGGGAAACCGCCCATCATATATCCGTGCATCAAAACCTGATTTTGCCATTCCTATGTATGAAAACTTCATTAAGACGCTTCAACAGGAAATCGGGAAAGAAATAAAAACCGGAGAATTTGGCGCCATGATGGATGTCGAACTGATAAATTCAGGCCCGGTAAGCATTATCATCGACAGTAAAATACGGGAATAGGGCTGGCGCTGATCCTTAAAATACAAATTCAATTTCCTGCTTCAGATCAGGATGTAAACTCTGTGATACCGGGCAGGTATAGGCAGAGCGTTCAATGATCTTTTTCTCCTTATCAGAGTATTTATGGTCAGGGAAATTTAGCTTTATATGTATCTCCCCGATTCTTCTTGGCTCAGAATACATCACTTTCCGGATAGTGGCTTCCGTGCCATCGATCGAAAAACCGTGTTCATTGCCGGCAATTCCCATAATAGTAAGCATACAACAAGCCAGTGATGTTGCTACCAGGTCTGTTGGAGAAAAGGCCTCCCCTTTCCCATTATTATCGATGGGAGCATCGGTAAGAATGACCTCACCTGAATTCATATGAATAGCCTTGGTCCGAAGCTCTTTGGTGTACAGTACTCTTGAAGTAAGCATATTGAGTTATTAAGTTGCAAATATACGGCCTTGCATTTGATTTTGAATTAAAATAAACCAGCTTCCTCTTAAATACAACACATTTAATGTCAAATAGAAGTAGAAGGAGAAATCGATAGAAGGCAGATGACAGAACCCACTCAATCAAAAACATTTCTAACATAAACTTCTTCGTTCCTCTTACTCCGTAGCATTGCGAAGGAGTATTCTATCCTCCATCAAGAAAAAACCCCCTGTGATTTCTCACAGAGGGTCCAAAACCAAATTAATTAATGAAAAAATTATTTTTTGTCTCCACCTTCTTTTTCTTTATTCTTGTCTGCTTCGGAGCCAGCAGCTTTTGAAGGGCAACACTTTACCTTGGTCTGGCATTTTGAAGATACTTCTTTGCAGCTTGTTTTGCAATTGGTCTTACAATTCTCGCCTGACTTGGCTTTCTTATCTTTACCATCTGTTTTCGTTTCTGATTTCTTGTTTTTAGCAGGATCATCGTCAAGGCTCTTCTTTACGATCTCCACATTATCAGTTGATGCAACTGCATTTTGAAGTCCTAGTGTCCCAAATGCTATAAAACAAGTAAGGGCAATTCCTAAAATTAGCTTTTTCATATTAAGTTAGATTTAGCGTTAATATTTTTTTCTGCTGTAAAAGTAATGCAAGAATTCAGCCCTTGCTGTTAACTGCTTGTTAATAACTGTTAATGATTTGTTAATGGGCTGAATTGCCACTTACAGCATAAATGAACAGAATTGCCCATGATGTGTTAATATAAAGCATGAAAAAACGCAGGGTGATCATATTCGCGGCTATTGCCATATTCGCTCTCCTGGGAATTGTGGTTACACAAAGCCTATGGGTACGAGATGCTCTGCAATTGCGTCAAGAGCAATTTAACCAGCGAGTAAAGGTTTCTCTGAAGAGTGTATCCACACAGATTCTGGATGCTCAAATTGATTCTTCAGCTAAATACCTTCTGACTCCCTGTGATTCTCTTTTCTTTGAGAAAAAGCCTGTTGAAGAGATCATTGATGCCAATCTGCTTGACTCACTTCTTTCCTTTGAGTTCGAGTGTATGAATATTGACGAAGAATATCACTACGGTGTGTTCAACGGAAGCAACTCCTCATTCATTATGGGGCCTTTCAGCGGCCATGAACAGGAATTGCTGATCAGCGAACACAGGGTTTCCCTCACATGTATCTATAAGGAAGATGTTTATTTCCTGGGAGTGGATTTCCCTGGCCAGAGAACACTCATTTTGCATGAGATGACCTTTATGATCATCCTCTCATTGGTATTTTTACTCATACTCATCTCAAGCTTTTACCTGATCATACAGCTGATGTTCAGGCAAAAAAAACTTTCCGAAATAAAGACCGATTTCATCAATAATATGACGCATGAGTTTAAAACACCTATTGCGACCATTTCCATTTCCAGCGAAATGCTGCTGAAGTCAGAGGTGAATCAATTCCCTTATAAAACCAAGCGCTATGCAAGCGTAATCTTTGATGAAAATGCACGCCTGCAGAAACAGGTGGAACAGGTGTTGCAGCTTTCTATGCTTGAAAGAGGAGCGTTTTCCTTAAAACTGAAGGATATTGATATTCACAGAGTGATTCGAAAGATGGCTGAGCATTTTTCAGCAAAAGCTCAAAAAAATGGTGGAATGATCAGAACAGATCTTTCAGCCAGCGAATACAACCTCAGTGCCGACAAAACCCATATTTCAAATATCATTGCAAACCTTATCGACAATGCCTTGAAATATACTCATGCTGAGCCTGACATTTTAATCAGCACTGCCAATAAGGGAAATAGTATCATCATATCCGTCAGCGACAATGGCATTGGCATCAGCCCGGAAAACCAGAAGCATATTTTCAAAAAGCTCTATCGTGTCCCAACAGGAAACATCCACAATGTAAAAGGATTTGGACTTGGCCTCTTCTATGTTAAAACCATGGTTGAAGCACATGGCGGAACGATTTCAATAAAAAGTGAACTTAAGAAAGGTACAAGCATCATCCTGAATATACCCATTGAAACTAAACATTATAAATCATGAAGAAAGCTTCCATTTTACTTGTAGAAGACGATCCAAACTTAAGCATGGTACTTCAAGATTACCTTGAGATGCTTGATTATTCAACTGTCCTGGCTGAAAACGGGGTTGAGGGTTTGGATGCATATAAGCGAGGAAAATTCGACCTGGCTATCCTCGATGTGATGATGCCAAAGAAAGACGGATTTATCCTTGCCGAAGAAATCAGAACTGAAGATAAAAACATTCCCATAATCTTCCTCACGGCAAAATCCCTAAAAGAGGATCGGGTAAGGGGGTTTAAAACAGGGTGTGATGACTACATCACCAAACCATTTAGCACCGAAGAACTCAGTCTTAGAATTGAAGCCATACTACGCCGATGCCAAACCGACCTCAGTAATGGCAGTGCCTCAGATAATAGATCAGTTTATAAAATTGGCATTTATACTTTCGATGCACTCAATATGAGCCTGAATGGGAATGATATTGAACGATCCCTCACAAGAAAAGAAACTTCTCTTTTGGAGGTACTATGTAAAAATGAAAATAAGCTTATTCCCAGGGAACTTCTCCTGAAAGAAGTGTGGGGAGACGATGATTACTTCCTTGGCAGGAGCATGGATGTTTTCATCGCAAAACTTAGAAAATACCTGAATGCTGACCCCAGTCTGGCGATCACCAATATTCATGGGGCAGGGTTTAAACTTGAATCGGGAAAATAATAATTAGAATTCCAGCCCTGCCTGATCAATCATAAAAGCATACTCCAGGGCCACTTCCTTATAACGCTGAAATCGTCCGGAAGCACCACCATGGCCATAATCCATATTGATCTTGAAAATAAGAAGCTTATCATCTGTCTTCATATCCCTGAGCTTCGCAACCCATTTTGCAGGCTCCCAGTACTGAACCTGTGAATCATGCAAACCTGTGGTTACAAGCATTGCCGGATAAGCCTTCGCCTCCACATTGTCATAGGGCGAATACGATAGCATATAATCGTAATACTCTTTGTCGTTAGGATTTCCCCATTCATCATATTCGCCGGTCGTGAGCGGAATGCTTTCATCCAGCATAGTGGTAACAACATCCACAAAAGGAACAGCAGCGATCACACCTTTAAAAAGATCAGGGCGCATATTCACAACAGCACCCACCAGCAGTCCGCCCGCACTACCACCCATGGCAAATATCTTTTCATTTGAAGTAAATTGCTCATCAATAAGGAATTCGCCACAACTGATGAAATCAGTGAATGTATTTTTCTTCTTCAAAAACTTACCATCTTCATACCACCATCTGCCCATTTCTTGTCCGCCACGGATGTGTGCAATGGCATAAACAAAACCACGGTCAAGCAGGCTTAGCCTCACCGAACTGAAATATGGATCCATACTGGCTCCGTAAGAACCATACCCGTATAGCACCAATGGATTGTTACCATCTTTTACAAGGCCTTTTTTATAAACCAACGAAATGGGTACTTTCACACCATCAGGAGCAGTAGCAAACAACCTCTCTGCAAAGTATTCTTCAGGATTATAACCACCAACAACTTCCTGACGTTTTAATAATTCCGCCTCCCCGGTTTTCATATTGTAATCATACACAGAGTTTGGTATTGTCATTGAAGTATAACCATAGCGAAGCAAATCAGTATTAAAATCGAGGTTAGTGGAAAGATATACCATATATGTTTGCTCTTCAAACTCAATATACGTATCCATCTTTCTGTCATGGCTCAGGATGCGAAGCTCTGTCAATCCATTTATTCTTTCCTGCAATGCAAGAAAATTATTGAATACATCATAATCCTCCAGGAAAACCTCTTCACGGTGTGGGATCACTTCCGTCCAGTATTTTAATTGAGTCTTGCCAACAGCTGTCTCCATAAGCCTGAAATTCCTGGCATCCAAGTTGGTACGAATATAAAACTTATCCTTATAATGGCTGATGCCATATTCCAGATCCTCTTGTCTTTCCTGGAAAATCTTAAACGCTCCATCTGGTTCAGAGGCTTTCAAAAGACGGTACTCGGTTGATAGCGTACTAAACGAAGCGATCATCAGATACTCCATTGATTTCGATAATGTTACCATTGCATTAAAGGTCTCATCCTCTTCATGGTAGATCAATGGATCCCCGGCAGGGTCACTTCCTAATACATGTTTAAAAATCCTGTCGGCACGCAGTGTTACTTCATCTTTTCGTGTAAAGAAAACTGTTTTATTATCTGCAGCCCAGGGAGCGTATCCTGTGGTATTCTGAATGGCATCTTCATAGATATCACCTGTTTCAAGGTTTTTAAAATGGATGGTATACTGCCTCCTGCTCACTGTATCCACACCATAAGCAATAATCTTATTGTTATGGCTGACCGATATTCCTCCTACAGCGTAATAACTGAATCCTTCTGCCATATCATTCACATTGAGCATAATCTCTTCTTCTGCTTCCAGAGAGCCTTTTTTACGGCAATACACGGGGTATTCCTTTTCTTCTTCATAGCGAGAATAATAGAAATACCCATTGCGTTTATATGGAACCGACATATCGGTTTGCTGGATCCTGCCAACAATCTCGTCATACAGTTCTGTTTGCAGGGCTTCGGTATGCCCCATCATGGACTCGGTATAGGCATTCTCATCCTCGAGATAGGCAATCACTTCAGGGTTTTCCCTGTCATTAAGCCAATAATAATTGTCGATCCGTTTATGATCATGCTTAACAAGTTCCTTTTCTACTTTTTTAGCTACTGGTGGTTTCATCTGTTCTGTTGTTTGATTGCATCCGCTCATAAGAACGATGACTGCCAATGACAGGCAATAAGGGTAAATGCTTTTCATAATTATGGGTTTTTCGTATCCGGTGTTAAAAGGTCACCATATAAGCTCCCATGGCATGGATTAGAATGTAATGCTAATTCCAAGGCTGGGCATAATTGGCAATTGATAGACAACTTCATTTGAGACCCTGTCAACGTAAAAGATATTCTCTCTGTTATACACATTTACGACACTGGCATCCACTTCAAGTGTTGATCTTTCGCTAAAATGAAATCGTTTCTTTATGTTGAAGTCAAGGCGGTGATATGTAGGCAAACGGCCGGCATTCAGGTCGGCGTAAAGAATGCCCAGATCTCCATTTGTACTTGTGTAGTCCGAATATATTCCTTCATTGAAAGTGATCTGTTCATAATACCCCTGTGTTTGGGTAAATGGAAACCCGGAGCCAAAGTTCCAGCGGGCGCTGATTTCCCAGTCCAGTCTGCCACCAAATCTGTAAACCCCAACAAAGTTTACATTATGGCGCCTGTCGAAGTGAGGATTGTATTTTTGAAGTTCTCCATTGACATCTTCATAATATCTGTTCACAAAAGCAAAAGAGTAAACAGCCCAAAAATAAAGGTTCCTGTTCTCAAACTTCAATGTAAAGTCAACACCTTCTGCATCCCCCTTTTCGATAATGAAATCTTTCTTCAGCAAATCCGGTTCATCCGGGGCCTTGTTCTCATCGTATATCTTGTTTCTGTTCAGGTTCGTCAGTTGAGGAAAGTTTTTATAATAACCCTCAATATTCATTGTGATGTATTTTCCAAAATCGACCTCAGCACCAAGGATCAGGTGTTGCGATTTTTGCAGGGCATGGGTTACCGGTTTCCCGTCAAATTCATCAGGAAGGTTATCAGGCCCTGAAAGGAAACCGTAGAAAAGGTTTACAACATCCCTGTCGGATGTAGCACTGATAAGATTTTGCGAATACAACCCACCGGCAAATTTTATCCTGAAGTTATCATTTACAAGATATTTCATCGATAGTCTGGGCTCAGGCGAAATGGTAGACAAAGAGGCATACCATTGCAGACGGAAACTCGGTTCGATCAGAAAATTCCCTGCTGTTTTCTTATACTTCACATACATGCCCAGTTCGGTCGTATTTTCTTTTTGCTGAATTGTTCGGCCAACAGAGTTAATGAAAAAATAATCTGTTGTGAAGCCTAAGATTTCAATACCATATTTTAATTGGTCACGGCCAAGAAAATAATTAAAATCAAATCCCATATTAAACCCTTGGATCTCACTGCTGCGATCGGGATTGATATCATCTTTCAGCGAAATTTTATATTTTGAATAAGATGCATGACCCCCTATCATCACGGCTGATTTACCGGGAATAATAACAAAATTGGTACCACCTCCGGAAGAACCCCAGCTAAAATCTGCAATTGACTTATACTGGTTAACCTTATCGGTGAAGTTGAATCCATAAAAACTGATCTTAGAGCCATTTCCAAAATTAAATGATAGCTTTCCGTAAAGATCAAGATAGTTAAAAGGCAGGCCATCTTCATCAACATATTTATAAAATAATTTGGAAGATTGCTCCAGGTATGAATTCTTTGCTGATAGAATGAAGGATGAACTTGACCCTCCCGGTTCCTTTTGTTTTGAAAGTGGACCTTCAACCAGGATTTTGGCACCGAAAGTACTTACATCAAATTTTCCTGCTATATGTTTTTTGTTACCATCCCTTGTGGTTATATCCATGATGGATGAGACCCTACCGCCATATTCTGCCCCGAACCCACCGGTATATACATCAGCATTTCTCAATATATCAGTATCGAATACAGAAAAAAGCCCAATAGAGTGAAATGGATTATAGATGATCATTCCATCGAGAAGCACTTTATTTTGAATTGGAGACCCTCCCCTGATATAGAGCTGTCCTCCCTGGTCACCTGTAAAAACAACTCCAGGAAGCACCTGCAGGTATTGGGCAAGGTCAGGTTGTCCTCCTATGGATGGTATTTTTGTTATTTCTTTGGGGGTGACCTTATTTACTGAAGTCTGGGTTTCTGTGCGGGCTTCCTGTCTTTCGGCTGAGATATTTACAACCTCCAGGGTCACCGATTTCTTTTTCAGAACAAGGTTTTGGGTGATGATATCATCAGCCTTTACGTCCACCTTCATTGACAGGCTATCATAGCCCAGGTAGGTGATCATAAGTGTATATTGTCCAGGTGGAATTTTTGAAATAACATACAGGCCATTTACATCGGAAGCAGATCCCATGGTGGTTCCCTTTAAGTAAACATTTGTAAAAATAACTGGCTCACCTGTTCCTTCTTCAACAATAATACCTCTGACGGTACCCGTTTGTGCATTCGCAATTGAAATAAAAAAGACCGTCAGGAAAATGGCAGTAATGAGGGAGTAAATATAAGATCTCTGCTTCATGTTATAAGTTCATTAGGCATATTATTAAGACTCACAAAAATAGATAAAGTTTTATTACAATAAACATTAATGCCACTCTCCGTTTGAATCTGAGAAACGATGGTTGATGAGATGGCGACCCCAACTTATCGTATCAATTGTCCTCAGCTTTAACTTAAGGCCAAAATAAGTATAATAATACTTGCTTCCAAATACCCCTTCTCCTTCCTCCATGTTTGTATAGTCCGGATAAAAGTGGGGATTGGTTGGTTGCTCATAAACTGCAATAAAGTTTTCCAGCTCCTTACCAGGCAAGGCCAGCATATAGTCTACTCCTCTGGCAGTGCGTTTTACAGCAGGGTCAACTGGGATCATTTCTGAGAGATATTCAAAATATTTATCAAAAAGTTGATATGCTGTATCATCATCATTAATCACTTTCAAAGGATTCATAGTGGGCACCCAATCAACGTACTTAAAATAGGTTTGTCCGTTCTTATATTCACGATATAAAAACCTGACAATATAATGATCATGGTCATTTGGATCAAGGCTTCCAGTATAATCAGGGAGTGGCTCGGCACTATAGTTTACACGATAAAATGCACGCTCCCAATAAAACGAGCCTTCAACATCAACAGATCCCAGCACAGAGGCTGTTCCGTATACTTCATTGCCTGTCTCCCTGTTGATGATCCTGAGTTTGTACTCACAATCAGCATTTATGCTTGTATTCGTTTTATATACACAATTTGATTCGTTTGAAAACAGTCCAGGTTCTTTCTGCCGGTCAACCGGAAAATATTCGACCGGAACTCCAATCATCTCACCGTCCTTATACTCTTCCAGGAATACATCAAATTTGTGAGAATAATTAACAGAATCATTCACCTGGGCAGAATTGTAAGGATTATCATTGGTTGAAAACAATCGGTTGATCCGAAGATACTGGGCAGTATCCTTAATGTTGATGATGCCGTAAACGATAGAAATTTCTTTCCATTTAGCCATTTCAAGATCTTTCTCACATGAAATAAAGCCAAAAATAATTAGGAATAATACTGTGTAGATTTTCCTCATACACCCTCAATTTCTGCTAAAAAAAGACAGGATGACTAAATTCGATTCCTCTCCTTCAGGCTAATATATGACAAAAAACCAAAGACTTAAAACAAAATCAGTATTAGGCTATAGAAAATCAGTTAACGGTTGAGAAGCAAAGCCCCTAGTAGCGAATTACCCTCAGACTGGATATGCCTGACTCAAAGGTTATATTGATGTTTTTTTTGGCAGATGAAAAATTAGGACTAACGTAAGTAGATTTGCTGACTTTATCAAAACCGGCCAGGTCTTTGGAAACAAGAAATGAATTCGTATTTACTTCACATGCCACTTCTTTTGGCACTTTGATCAATACGGATGAGACACCGGTCTCAATGTCCAGGTTGAGATTCTCTGACCTTGCACCAAGTTTGATCTCCATAGAAGCAGCCCCACCGTTGATTTTGAAATCCCTAACGATAAATTCGGTCAAATCGATCTCAATGTCAGCAGCTCCTGCATCTATATCCAGGTCCCATATTAGCTCAGGATTAAGCTTAATGTCCACTTCGTGGGAATTATAAATGGAGAATTGGTTTCTCCTGGATTCAGGGCCTATCCTCACATGTTGCATGTCCTCGTCAGAACTTGTTCGCATATAATAAGTCCCGGAATCTCCTGCATGTTTAAAATCAACAAGCTGATGTGTCGTCCCTTTAATTACATAGCTTCCGGCGGCTGCATCCAATTCAAGACTGGCATATTTTGCATCATCGTTCAGGGATTCGCTTCTATTCATTTCAGCTTTCTCAGTATACTCCTTATGACCTATCCAAAGCCATCCATTATGAAAGCGCCCCGGATTGGCCCAGATCAGCAGAATCATAACAAGCACTGCAACAAAGGATGCTATTAATTTGAACAATGATTTTATAGGCAACAAGGATATCCCCCAAAGCACCAGTAATAATGGCCAAAGGCTGAGAAGGTCCTTCCAGTTGAACCATATCATGTCAAACTTTTTTAACAAATAGAGCACTCCCAACAAAATCAGGACTACCCCCCAGAAGAGGTTTTTATATTTCATCAGAATCTGTTTTTAAAGTATCAATTCAATATGTGAACTTCTATTGCTTTTTACTTACAAAAGCATTTCGAAGCAATACCACTCCAATTACGATCAGAATAACAGGCCATAGGTCGCCAAAATCAATTCTCGGGAAATACCTGATAACCAAGAAAATAATACCAAGACTGATCAGTATGAGGCCGGCAATGAGGCTGCCATCATCCTTTTTCGTAAATCGTTGATCCTGTTGTGGATTTTGAAAGGGCTGTTCGCTCCCCGGATTTTTTTTCTCTTCCATATCATCATAGTTAAGGTTTCTAAAAAGGGGCTTATTGTCAAGCGGAAGGACGATCCACATGATAATGTAAACGATCAATCCGCCTCCGCCAAAAAGCACCATTAAAATAAAAATAATGCGCACTAAAGTAACATCGATATTGGCATATGCAGCAATCCCTGATGCCACACCTGCAATCATTTTATCGCTTTCATTTCTGAATAAGCCGGCTCTCTCTTCCATCAGTGAATGTTTTTAACAAATATACATTTAAAATGCATTATTAACTTATTAAAAAATGTTAAGGCTATCAATGGATCTTCCGGGGGGAGGCAATGCACAGGTTTTCCTTCTGCCAAATAGCTTATACCTGAACCTGGCCAGCAGATCATATACAGGATCACGAATAAAGGCCGGAATGATGGCAAACACATATAGTATCTGCCATCCCTTTCCAAGTTTTTTCAGGATTTTCAGTACCGCTGTAGATCGAAGATAAACTTTTTCGTTTTCGAGGTAAACAATGCTGTCTATATCTTGTTTATTATAGTGAACACTATCCAACAGAGATTTACCCGATGCCGACTGCAGGGAAACGAAACTGAATTTCTTTTCCTTATCATGTTTGATCACGAACTTAACAGCAGTATTGCATAAATTGCAATAACCATCAAAAAATATGACTGGGTGATTTTCAGATATGTGTTTCGGCATTATACTGAAAACAATTCCATAGCACATTTTGTTTCAGATTATTGCCTGATAATTTAGATTTATATATAAATAGCCGGGCTGATAGATGGTTCGGATGAATTTTGTAAATTAGCACGTTTTATAATTAAGTCACATCATGGGAGAAAAGATCAGAATTGAGAACAAAACACTGGTGGTACCTAACCACCCCATTATTCCATTCATTATTGGAGATGGTACAGGCCCTGATATCTGGAATGCATCCGTAAGGGTTTTTGATGCTGCTGTTGAAAAAGCATATGGTGGAAAACGCAAGATAGAATGGAAAGAAGTTTTTGCCGGAGAAAACTCATTTAATAAGTTTAAAGACTGGCTGCCAGAAGAAACAATAGATGCCTTCAAGGAATATTTCGTCGGTATTAAAGGGCCTTTAACAACTCCTGTTGGTGGAGGCATCAGGTCGCTGAATGTTGCCCTCAGGCAAATTCTCGATCTCTATGTTTGCCTTCGACCGGTTAAGTACATCGATGGTGTACCTTCACCTGTTCGCAAACCGGAAGATGTAGATATGGTCATCTTCAGGGAAAACACTGAAGACATTTATGCAGGAATAGAATGGCAGGAAGGCAGCAAAGAAGTTGCCAAAGTCATCGATTTCATCCGTAATGAAATGGGCAACCAGAATATTCGTTTCCCTGAAACATCCGGGATTGGCATTAAGCCAATATCGAAAGAAGGATCCTATCGCCTTATTAGAGCTGCTATTGAATACGCACTTAAGGAAAAAAGAAGGTCCCTTTCTATTGTGCATAAAGGCAACATCATGAAATTTACAGAAGGAGCCTTTAAAAGCTGGGGCTACGAATTGGCAAAGGCTGAATTCCGCACCGATATTATAACTGAAAGAGAAAGTTGGATCCTTGGAAATATTGAAAGCAAGCCAACCATTAGTATTGAAGAAAATGCTAAACTGATCGAACCCGGTTACCATATGATGACAGAAGCGCAAAAAGCCGGTGTACGTGCAGAAATCGAGGAAGGATTAAAACTACTCCCAACCCATGGAGAAGGTAAATGGAAGAACATGCTCCTGATTAAGGATGTGATTGCCGACATTGCATTGCAGCAAGTACTTACAAGGGCTTCCGAATTTGATGTTGTGGCTACAATGAACCTGAATGGTGACTACCTCTCTGATGCACTTGCAGCGCAGGTTGGAGGAATTGGCATCGCCCCCGGCGCAAACATTAATTACGAAACCGGCCATGCTATCTTCGAGGCCACACACGGAACGGCGCCTAAATATGCAGGATTGGATAAAGTAAATCCAGGTTCTGTCATCATTTCCGGAAGCATGATGTTTAAATATATGGGTTGGATTGAAGTGCATGACCTGATCTGGTCGGCTCTTGTTAAAACCATCAGTCAAAAAAGGGTAACCTACGATTATCACAGAATGATGGAAGGAGCCACATTGCTGAAATGCTCTGAATTTGGATCAGCCATCATTGAAAATATGTAATATAACAATATCTCCCCAAGGGGAGAAACCATGGAGGAAACATGTCAATACTGAAAGAACGATTAAGGGAAAAAATTGAGGAATGGAGACCGCGCACCGCAAAGCTCATGCAGGAGCATGGCGACGTGGTTGTTGATGAGGTTACCATTTCCAAAATCCTTGGCGGAATGAGAGGGCTGAAGAGCCTGGTTACAGATATATCATACCTCGATCCCAACGAGGGCATCAGGTACAGAGGATATACACTGAAAGAAGTATTCGAACTTCTTCCAAAACCAAAGGGCGCTACGATGCCTTATGTAGAAGGTTTGCTGTTCCTATTGCTTACAGGCGATATCCCTGACGATAAAGAGATTGCTGATGTTGTGGATGAATTCAGCAAAAGAAGAATCCTGCCTCGTTATGTATATGAAGTAATTGATGCTTTTCCCTGCTGCAGCCACCCAATGACTATTTTTTCCTCTGCCATTTTAACAATGCACAGGGAATCATTCTTCACAAAAAAGTACTTTGCAGGACTGAAGAAAGAGGATTACTGGGAGCCCATGTTCGAGGATGTATTAAACCTTCTGGCCAAATTGCCGGAGATAGCAACATATATTTATTCGAAATTATACCGCGACGGAAAGAGAATACAGTCAAACCCCAACCTTGACATGGGTGCCAACTTTGCCTTTATGATGGGCATTGACAAACCTTATGATGATGTTTCAAGACTGCACTTCATTCTTCACAGTGATCATGAAAGCGGAAACGTTTCAGCCCATACAGGACATCTCGTGGCGAGCTCGCTCTCTGATATTTACCTCTCGATGTCGGCAATGATCAATGGCCTTGCCGGACCATTGCATGGCCTGGCAAACCAGGAAGTGCTTCGATGGCTGCAGGAGCTTATGGAAAAGATGGGCGGAGCAGAACCCACTGAAGACGAGATCAAACAATATGTTTGGGATACCTTGAATGCAGGTTTTGTAATCCCGGGTTACGGGCATGCCGTATTGCGTAAAACTGACCCCAGATACACATTGCAACGTGAGTTCAGCCTGGCAAACCTGCAGGATGACCCTCTCTTCAAATATACAGATATGCTTTATAAAGTAGTCCCTCCAATCCTTATGGAACACGGAAAAGCAAAAAACCCATGGCCAAACGTTGATGCCCAGTCGGGAATCATTCAATGGCATTATGGAGTACGTGAATATGATTTCTATACCGTCCTTTTTGGTATTGGAAGGGCAATTGGTATTTGTGCCAATGTGATTTGGGACCGTGCACTCATGTATCCCTTGGAAAGGCCAAAATCACTCACTACATCAATGCTTGAAGATCTTGCCGGGATATCCCGCGAGGAAAAAAAGTAATTGCTACCTTTTATATGCTAAAGGTTCTCTAAACCTGAAATCGTCAACGCAGAATCGAGGCATTTTGCGCTTACAACGGTTTTTAATGAAATTGATCTTGAAGGAGAAGTAAAAATCAAATCCATAATGATTGGTAACGCCCAGAAATCCTGCCAGGTTATCAGTACCCACTGTAAAATTATAAAACCTCATATAGGCCCCTACCTGTGGATATTTCATATCATATAGCGTGAGCGGAACACCAAGTTCAAACACCTGTGTTTCAAGACGGGGTGCTAGCATTAACCCTGAAGGAGCCCGCACCTGGTTTTTAGCAAAGCTTAAAGGCAGTTTTAAGGAACTGCTGATAAACCAATTATTTACCCAATGATAATCGAACTGCATTCCAATCGTTGCTGGTAAATACATATTGAAGTGGTTCGCTTTCAGTGCTTCATCAGGATCATCATAGAAACGTTCGCTGATATCCCTGCTAATGAATTCCAGATTGTCATAATATGGTTTCAGGGTATCTACCTGCTCCCAACTACCCTGCACATTGTCAAGCTCATAATAGCGGGCTACATCATTGAATTTAATGACACCAAAATCCATCAATGAAACACCAATGCGGTATTTATACGCCTCATAACGTTGCTGACACAATCTCTTGTACTTAAATCCTGAGTGGCCTTTAACGGTATGTGTATAAGATACACCGATATCAAAACCTATCCCCAATCCCTTGATCTTTGATCCATTGTATAGTTCATTGGATGCGTAATCGACTGGAAGCGAATAAGCAGCTTCTCCATTGATATTTCTAACATATACATTGTCATCATCAGGCGTAAAGTATTGCATATGATCGAGGTAAACATAGGAAGCAGCATGTCCCATCAAGACTTTTGCTGTTAGCCCGAACGACCATCGATCACGATCATACTTATGAAAAGTATGTGCCCAGCTAAAGCCTATTTCACTCCAGGTAAGGGTTCCGAATTTGATCGGATCACGATGTTCATATTCCATCCCGTGCTGTGGCTTATAATCGAGGCTATAATAGAAATAATTAGCCATGTCGTAAGGGATATCCCTCATTGAGCTTACTGAACGAAAATTAGTGCTCACCGCAAAGGTATGGTCATTGATGGCAACCATTACAGATGGTCCCATGATCCTGCCATTCATATGAAAATCCTTGGCACGTTTATTCTCTACCGTATAGGCAGGACGTTCACCCTGTCCAAATTCTTTTTCATGCATCGGAAGCTGATAACCAGGCTTCATGAAGTTAAAAATGTTGAAATCAGACTGGGGAAGATAGGCATAGTTATTATGGACAAAGGTCCCTCCGCTAAATACATTAATATCAACATAATACCTGCTATTGGTAATCATGGCAGGGTTGACAAGGACATTGCTAACACCCGAATAAGATCCTGTGGTAGCGCCGGTAAAATATTGTGATTGTGCTGTATTGGGAAAAGCAAAACAAAGTAGGATGCCTGCAAACAGGCATCCTACTGCCTTATTCAATATGATTGGTTTTGCAAAAAGCACCTTTAGTTCTGTTTTTGTTGGTTTGCCTTGATTTGTGTGCGTATACGGACGATGCTAAAAAATGTTCCATAAACAAGCAGTGCGAATATAAAATCGGGGCCATCAGAAACCAAAGAAATATCGCTGAATCCAACTGAGGGAGATCTGGTATACAGGTAAGTATAAATACGTATATTTCTAAGGCATAACTTAGTTATACTACTGATATACTATCAGTTAAGACAACCCTAACCTTATTTAGAAACAAAATAAATATATATGTATGCGGGAAAACTACCTGAAACTTCCCCCTCGCGACTCACAATGGTAATTTGTTGACCGGCATTTCCCTTTCAGGAAATTGAATTTGAGTGAAAAATAAAGATCCATGCCCGTAAAATCGGTAAGATTGAGAAATCCGAGCATATTATCGGTGCCTATGGTGAGAAACCAAAAGCGGGCGGAAAGACCAAAACGGGGATAACGATAATCGTAAAGAGTAATAGGCACGCTGAATTCCAGGTATTTAGTTTCATATCTTGGAATGACAGCAAGCTGTGCAGGCCTGTATAGGTATGATTTTCCGGTTTTCAGGGCCTGAACCACCACTCCATGCACATACCATTGTTGATTGATATGATAGTCAAACTGAACACTCAAGGCAGATGGAAGCAATATCTTGATTCGATCTGCGGATAGTGATGCATTCGGATCACCGTAAAACTCATTGCTTAGCAGCTGAGTGAAATAATCAAGATTTCGGAAGTTCACGGTATCTACATTTTCCCAAAACCTGCCAACATCATTATAATCATGACCTTGGGCTCCGTTGGAAAAATGCATCCATCCCAGATCAAGCAATGAAACCCCCAGTTTATAGTAATAATCCTCGGCTTGCTGCCTACATAGTTTATTCCCACTCCAGTTGCTGTATCCTCTCTTCTTTTTAACATATGTGATGCCAAGGTCCACACTGAGACCTTTCCCTGAAAAAAACCGATCTCCCGGAAGGCTTGATGATGAAAACCCTAACTCACCCCGCACATTTCTAATATTCAATGTGCTGTCATTATTTACGATATAATCTATATTTTCAATGTCCAGATAAGCACCGGCATAGCCAAGAAGAAATTTTGCGGTGACCCCTGCAGACAATTGATTCCGGCCCTGTTTTATTATGCTCCTTGCATATGTAAGACCCATTTCAAACCATGCCATTCCAGTAATCAACATTTGGTCATCATTAAAATTGATGTTCTGCAGGGGTTCATAATTCAAGCCTTCGTAGGAAAGTGGAATGACCTCATATGGGATATCCCTGCCAGAGAAAACTGTTCGAAATCCTGAAACAAAACCAAAAGCCTGATACCCTCTTACGACTGATAAGGAAGGACCGCGAATATTTCCGCTTAAATGAATATTCTTACGTTGTTTATTTGAATAGTAATCAAAGGGCAGATCATCCTTACCATATGCAGGCAAATTATCAGATGACTTCAAAAAAGAAATTGGATGATAGTCTTCCCTGTGGATGTAAAATGCATTGTTTTCCAGAAAAACATCTGCTGCCGCAATATTTATATCCAGGTATAATTTTGAATGCAGTATCGATGAAGGGTTAAGCAGGGCTCCATTGATCCCGGCATAATTCCCTCCCACAACACCCCACATCTCCTGGGCATAGGATGACATGAGTGTTCCTGCGAGCATAAAAGAAAAAATAGTTTTCCGTATCAAAGTGTTATCAAGAATTTAGAAAAAAGTAACACTGTCTTCTATAGGATAGATGAATTAGGTTGGACTTAGTTGCCTTAAATATTTAACTTTTAAAACAGAATGATTATTGCTTTGAAGGTCAATAAAGCTCAAAATAAATGATCATTCATTTCGTAATGATTTTTTGGGCTCACTTTCAAAAAAACTTATATTTGCAAGGATTTTGCGGATGTGGCGGAATTGGTAGACGTGCCAGACTTAGGATCTGGTGCCGCAAGGCGTGGGGGTTCGAGTCCCTTCATCCGCACTAGTCAGGACTTAGTCCTTTGTCGATAAACCAAATCGAATTGATTCCTATCGACCAATAAAAACCGGGGTTTTGAATCTTATTGTAAAAGCCATTCGTCAAATACTGCTGCTATTGCTTCTGGCAGTCATGCCTTCAATGTTAATGTCGGCTTCAGCCCTTCCACATGAAACTGATACCCTGAGAAAACAACTTCATTCAGCTAGTCCTGATGAAATGGCAGGTATTTACATCCATCTTGCCAAGACCAACTTGAGATCAAATGCAATCCTCTCGCTGGAATATTGCGATACAGCCATTTACCTTGCCGGTTTAAATAAACAAAAAGAACTAATCCCTCAGGCAAATAAGATCAAAGGCCAGGCATTCAACAATCTTGGCTTAGCTGATTCATCTATTTTATATCTGCTAAAGTCAGTGCAGCAATTTAAAGACCTAAAAGATTGGAGGTCCTTGAGCACCCTCATAAAAATTGCAGCAGATGTTTATGAATCCGAAAACAAATACCGAGAAGCCTTAAACCAATTATTTCAAGGATTAATGCTTGTGCAGGAAGCTAAGGACAGTGCAGCCATCACAGCTTTATCAACAAGGATTGGAGTTAGTTTTTACAATTGGGAAAAATTCGACTCTGCATACATCTATTATAACAGGGGATTAAAGCTGGCAGAGGCCATCGATGACAAAGCCAGCAGAGCATTGATATCGAACAATCTTGGTACTATCCACTTATCGTGGGGAAATTACCAAAGATCACTGGAATTTTACATGCAGTCATTGAAAATCACCGAAGAGATCGGGGACAGCACCGGAATATCAAAAGCGCTGAATAATATTGGAATCATATATTTCGATTGGAAAGAATGGGATAAATCCCTCAAGTATTACCTTGGAAGTTTTAAAGTTGACAGTCTGATGGGTAATAAGGATGGACAATCACAAACCCTTAACAATATTGCCATCATTTACGATGAGTCAGGACAAGACAAAAAAGCGCTTGAGGTTTACCGGCGATCATTAGCACTGGCCACAGAAAGTGGAAATCATTACCAGATAGCCATTACTACTAGTAATATGGGTGGGCTATACCTTGAAGCAAAAGATTTCAAAAAAGCTGAGGCTTACTACTTCAAAACACTTCAAGAATATAAATGGGCAAATTCCATCGTTGGTGAAGCAGAAACATATTTCCTTCTGGCTGAACTTTCTAAAGAAACAGGGGACTATGAAAAAGCGCTGAATTATTATGATCAGGGGCTTGAAATCATACTTCCCATGAACCTAAGTATCCCAATAATAACTGCATATTCAGGAATGGCCGAAGTATATTCTAAGCAGGGGAAATTTGAAGAAGCCTTTATTTACTCCACGAAATATCATCATATAAACGATTCCATATTTAATATGGAAACTTCCAATCAACTGGCCTTACTCTCAAATGCATTTGAAATTGAAAGAAAAGACCAGGAAATGGAAATTCAGCAGGCTCGCTTACAGGAGCAAAAATCCAGAATCAGGCGTCAGGAAATTACTGTATTTTCGCTTGCAGGTTTTATTATTATTTCGATTATTTTCACCCTCTTGCTCCTCAGATCTTATCGCCTTCGTATGAAAGCATGGAAGCAATTGATTGCCCAGCATGAAGAATTGTTGCAGAACAGGCATGAATTATTGATTGCCAAAGAAAAAGCTGAAGAATCGGATCGACTAAAAAGTGCTTTTCTGGTGAATCTTTCACATGAATTAAGGACACCAATGAACGGCATCATGGGATTTACGGATCTTCTACGAAAAGGAACAGCATCTCCCGATCAACAGCAAACCTACCTGGAATATATTGCTTCCTCAAGCGCACAATTGCTTAGAGTCCTTAACGATATCATTGATATATCTGCTATAGAAACGAATCAATTGGTACTGATTGATGAGCAGTGCACACTTCACGGTATTTTTTCAGATCTGTCAGAATTTTTCAATAGAGAAAAGAAAGAAATGGGAAAAGATTCTTTGTCAGTAAAATACATTGAGTCTCCTGAAGAAGAGCGGATCACCATCCTTTCCGACAGAAAAAGGCTTACCCAGATTGTTTTCAACCTTATCAAAAATGCCGTTGGATTTACCCATCAGGGGAGTGTAGAATTTGGTTATCATTTAATCAACGGGCAAAAAATCACAATTTATGTAAAAGATACAGGAATCGGTATTCAGAGGGACAAATTTGATGTGATCTTCGAAAGATTCCGTCAGGTGGATGGCAGCACCACAAGGCAGCACGGTGGTTCAGGCCTGGGGCTCGCCTTGTGCAAGGAACTGGTTCATCTCATGGGTGGAAGAATTTATCTTAAGTCAGAACTTGGAGCAGGATCAACATTCTTTGTTGATCTTCCATACACGGAGATCAAATAAGCACCCCTCCTCTTCCGTCACGCTCCCAACTAATTTGCATCATACCTGCTCTCAACCAAAGAAATATGTATCTTTGCAGCCTCAAATTTAAAATAGTTAAAGGCAATGAACGTAACACAGGAATCAACAGGCGATCTGACAGCGACAGTAAAGATAGAGCTTGTAAAAGAAGATTATGAAAATCAAGTAACTACTGTACTGAAAGATTACCAGCGGAAAGCAAGCATGCCTGGCTTCAGACCGGGTAAAGTACCTATTGGCATGATCAAAAAAATGTATGGTAAAGCTGTACTTGCTGATGAAGTAAATAAAGTTATCTCAGAAAGCCTGCATAACTATCTCACCGACAATAAGATCAATACGCTGGGGCATCCCCTGCCAAATGAAGATAAGCAGGAAATGATCGATTTTGATGAAATGAAAACATTTGATTTCTACTTCGACATTGCATTACAACCTGAAATTGAAGTTGAACTGTCAGATAAGCTTAAAATTGATTATACAAAGATCAAAGTTGATGATGCCGGCATTGATAAATACATCGATGATCTAAGAAAAAAGAATGGAAAACCAAGCAATCCTGAAATAAGTGAAGAAGGTGATCTGCTGCGCGGAAAGATCAGCGAACTAAATGAAGACGGAAAAGTCAAAGACGGAGGGATTGAAAATGAAACCACCATGGGTGTTGATTTCATTAAGTTGAAAACCATTCAGAAGAAGTTCATTGGCAAAAAAGCAGGTGACAAGATCGTTTTCGATCTTCATAAAGCTGTTAAGGATGCTGCTGAAGTAGGAAACATCCTTGGAATTGACATAAAGCAGGCAGAAGAGATCCAGGGTGATTTCGAATTTGAAATTGAGAACATCACGCGTTTCGAACTTGCTGAAGTCAATAATGATTTTTATAAGTCTGTTTTTCCTGATCAGGAATTCAAAGATGAAAATGAATTCAGGGCAAGGCTGGCAATAGAGCTTGAAAGATCATTTGCAAATGAAAGCGACCGCTTATTCATGAGAAATATTGCAGATAAGCTGATTGATGAAACAGGTGTTCAGCTCCCAAATGAGTTTATGAAACGCTGGTTAATGGAAAGTGGAGAATCACAGGTAAAACCTGAAGATATTGAGGCTCATTATGAGGAGTATGCCCGTGCACTTAAATGGCAGCTCATCGAAAGCAAGATCGTTGCCGATCACAGTATCCAGGTAACTCCTGATGATGTCAGAGCGCAAATCCTGAGCTATTTCCAGACTCCCGGCGAGGTAGACCCTGAAATGCAGAAACGTCTGGATGAGATTGCTGATAATATCATGCAAAACCAGGAAGAAGTGAAACGTATCTACGACCAATTACTTGATACACGTATGCGTGACTTACTGAAATCAAGCGTGAAACTGCGTAACAAAGAGGTCAGTTATGATGATTTTATTAAATTAGCCACTGAAACCAACTAAAAATTATCAAATGAACCCGGAAGAATTTAAAAAATATGCTATCATGGACAGGGGGATCAGCAGTGTCACCCTTGAAAACTATATGTCTGTAACCGGGAATTACATCTCCCCTACCATCATTGAAGAAAGGCAAATGAACATCGCTACCATGGATGTTTTCTCCAGGCTTATGATGGACAGGATCATCTTTCTCGGTGTCCCCATCAATGATTATGTAGCCAATATTATCCAGGCCCAGCTTCTTTTTCTGGAATCTGTTGATTCAGGCAAAGACATTCAGATTTATCTGAATACTCCCGGAGGATCTGTATATGCCGGACTGGGCATTTATGACACCATGCAATACATTGCACCTGATGTTGCTACAATTTGTACAGGTATGGCCGCCTCAATGGGAGCCGTACTCCTGTGTGCCGGTGCTGAAGGCAAACGTACTGCACTCAGTCATTCCAGGGTACTCATCCATCAACCAATGGGTGGAGCCTCAGGACAAGCATCAGATATTGAGATCACTGCAAGAGAGATCCAAAAACTTAAAAAAGAACTTTATGAGATCATTGCTAAGCATTCAGGGCAAACTTATGATAAAGTGTGGACCGATGGCGACCGTGATTTCTGGATGACTTCAGCAGAAGCTAAAAAATACGGCATGATCGATGAAGTCCTGGTCAGGAACAAAAAATGATTTGTTCCGTATAAAACATATTGATTCCTAAAGTATGGCAAAGGAAGTTGACAGATGTTCGTTTTGTGGCAGGGTAAAAGCTGAAACCACCGTATTGATTGCAGGTCTTGAAGGGCACATTTGTGACCTTTGTGTAGAACAGGCCATGGCAATTGTCAGGGAAGAGGTTTCTTCTAAGCACGAAGTTCGCCTTGGCGATATTAAGTTGCTCAAACCTGCAGAGATCAAGAAGTACCTGGATCAATATGTGATCGGACAAGACGAAGCAAAAAGAGTACTGTCAGTAGCCGTATATAATCACTACAAAAGAATTACCCAAACACCTTCCTCTGAAGAAGACGATATCGAGATCGAAAAATCAAATATCGTGATCGTAGGGGAAACCGGTACCGGAAAAACGCTCTTGGCGCGCACCATAGCACGATTGCTTCATGTGCCGTTTTGCATTGCCGATGCAACCGTGCTTACTGAAGCCGGATACGTTGGGGAAGATGTTGAAAGCATTTTATCAAGATTATTGCAATCAGCAGACTATAATGTAGCCGCCGCTGAAAAGGGCATCATTTTCATTGATGAGATTGATAAGATTGCCAGGAAAAGTGATAACCCTAGTATTACACGGGATGTATCAGGAGAAGGCGTTCAGCAGGCATTGCTGAAGCTGTTGGAAGGTGCCGAAGTAAACGTCCCTCCACAAGGTGGAAGAAAGCATCCCGAACAAAAAATGATACAGGTAAATACACAAAACATCCTGTTCATTGCCGGGGGTGCCTTTAATTCTATTGACAAGATCATCGGATCAAGGCTGAGAACCAACATGATCGGCTATAGCTCTGATCCTGAAAAAGATGCGATCGATAAAGGAAATATGCTTCAATATATTGCCCCGGGTGATCTTAAAGATTTCGGGCTTATACCGGAGATCGTTGGCAGGCTTCCTGTACTGACCTACCTCAACCCTCTTGAGAAAGATGCCTTAAGGCGTATCCTTATTGAACCCAAAAATTCCCTGATCAAACAGTTTGTTAAACTATTTGCCATGGACAAGATCAATCTTTCTTTCGAAGATGCGGCCCTTGATTATATAGTTGACAAGTCGCTGGTATTTAAATTAGGAGCACGTGGATTAAGATCCATACTCGAAGCAATTCTTAACGATGCTATGTTTGAATTGCCATCTGAAAATGAAACAACCGATTTGCGCATTACCCTTGAATATGCTGAAAGTAAATTTAGAAAATCAGGTATTTCAAAACTTCGTGTAGCATAAATTGAACTTCTTAAGCCTTCTTTTCGTTAACTTTATCATTGCCTTCGGCATGATATTGGTTTAAGATGAGTGAATGAAAAAATTTCTGGCACTTTCTGTATTCATTGTTATTCTCCTGGGCGCAAATGCACAGGAGGAAAAAAAAGAGCGTATTGTGGTTTATGCACGCATGCTTGATGGCGATACCATTCCTGTGATCCCACTGCAGGAAGTCAATATATACTCCTTCAGGCCTTATAAAAGCAATCGGGAAGCAAGAAAGTCAAGCCGGCTGATCCGTAATGTAAAGATTGTGTATCCTTATGCAAAACTGGCCGGAATAAAACTAAAGGAGTATGAATCCATCCTGGCCGGCATCGATGATAAAAAAGAGCAAAAAAGGATCATGAAAGAAGCAGAGAATGAATTGGAAGAAGAATTTGGGGATGACCTGCGGGACTTTACATTCTCTCAGGGTAAGATCCTTATCAAATTGGTTTATCGTGAAACAGGCGAATCATCCTATGAATTGGTGGCTGAATTAAGAGGTAAGTTCAGGGCTTTCTTCTGGCAGGCATTTGCACGCATTTTTGGTTTTAACCTGAAAGATGGATACGATCCCGATGGGGAAGATAAGGAGATCGAATTCATTGTTAAAATGATAGAAGCCGGACAGCTATAAAAGAACCAAGATCGAATACCAAAATAACTGCTGTCAGGGTCAAGGTTTCTGAGATTAAAATCCCGGAAGACAGCAGACAGAAGTCCGAAGACAGAATAGGATTAGTTTTGAGTTTATTTGCGATTAGATTCCTGGAATTCAGTAGTCAGGAAGTGTAGATTTGAGAGTGATTTTCAGGCACATTGAGAGGGATAATAGAATCTTACCGGACAGTGATAGTATATTGTAAAATATAAATTAAAAATTACTTCCCTCTGCCTTGCATAACGATCAGAACAGTATAAATCATTATTTTGAAGTCCATGGCAAGCGACATATTCTCAATGTAAAGGAGATCATATTTCAGTCGTTCGATCATTTCATCCACATCTGAAGCATAGCCATATTTAACCTGTCCCCATGACGTTATTCCCGGTTTTACTTTGTGCAATAAACGATAGTGAGGTGCTTTCTCTACGATCCTGTCAATATAGTATTGCCGCTCAGGACGTGGTCCAACCAATGACATATCACCTTTTAATACCGTATAAAACTGGGGAGTTTCATCCAGGCGAACCTTACGAAGAAACAAGCCAAAACGCGTAATGCGAGGATCATGGTCAGAAGATAGTTGAGGGCCTGCTTTTTCGGCATCCTTGTACATCGTCCTGAATTTATGCATATGAAACGGCACCCCATTGATCCCTACCCTTTCCTGTGAATACAAGATCGCCCCCCTTGAAGATAGCATCACGCCAAGGCCCACAAATATATAAACCGGGATTAAAAGAATCATGGCAATAAGAGAAACCAGGATATCAATAATGCGTTTCAAAGATTGCTGCCAGGCCGGCATAAGGTCAGGGGTAACCTGAATTAAAGGTGTATGAAATACTGAAGTCATCTTAACCGACCCGAGTAAAATATCTTGCATATCAGGGATTACCTTGATCACTACATTCGTATCTTCAAGCAATGTGATAATCTTTTCGATGGTGTCCCTTTCAGAACGCTCAATGGCAATGATCACCTCTTCAACCTGGTGATCCTTGATTACATTTTTCAAGTCTTCGTACCTGCCAAGATGAGGAATATGTTCACTGATCTTATATTCGTCATAGTCAAAGACATTTACAAAGCCAACAAACTTATTTCCGGATGATTTTTCCTGCCCTTCAATATCATTATAGATCCCCAGTGCATTTCCGTTGCTACCCACAATAATGGTATTGAAACCAATGATCTTTTTATGGATTCTTCTGACTGTGTACGATGTGAGGCTCAACCTGAAAATATAGGTAATAGAAAAATGGAGGCCGAAGAGGGTAAGGAAGGACTGATAATAGGATCGATAATTTGGGATCTGATCATCAAGGATCAATGCAAAGAAAATAAAGGTAACCCCGATGAGTGTGATCAGGAAAGTTTGCCCAAATTCTTTCAACCTGGATTTGCGATATATTCTGCGATAGGTTCCTACCAGCGTATACAGGATCAGCCAAAAAACAGGCACAACTGCAACTCCTATGTAGAAATTCCTGTCCTGAAAAATAAGTTCCAGTTCCCTGAAGGTATATACATCAAATGAATACTTGCGAAAGAAGAAAAATAAACTCCATGCCAGGACAGCAGCCAGCAAATCAAAGAAAACGTACTTAAAAACCTGTAGGCTTTTGTTCATATCTTACTGTTTTCTGTGTATCAGTTTTATATTATCAATATAGATCATAGGCTCATCAACAGCATCTTCTTTAAGGGCCCCAAAGAAAATATTGAAATCAATTGCATTTACAGATGAGCTGACTGCCGGTGTAAGGTTCACATACATTTTTTTCCACTCATCGCTTGGACGCATATTCAATACAGGATGCTGAATGATCTGGGATTGCTCCTGTATATAGATTCCTGCTGTAAAATAATTGTTGTTCTTATAATCAAACTCCAGGAAAACAAATTCTCCCACCTGGGGAAGATAATAGCCTTCTTCATTGCCCACATTGGTTGCAACATCGATAATGTATTCTACTTCACTTAATGTCATTAGTCCTGAATACCTGCTATATTCGGCAAGAAGGGCTTCGGGATTGTTGGCGGGTTCCGTCCGCTTAATATCAGTTAAACTTCTGCTTGTACTGTCAAGAGAAAGGCTGGGGTCCTCGAAATCTTCCATCCACACGAATTCAAGGTTATCAAAATATGTTGTTGCCATAGAATACGGGATGGCCTCATCACCCGAAAAAAGTGTATCCCTGTTAAGGTCTACTTCTTCACCCTCAACCAGCATTACCTCCTGAACAATGATCTGATAGAATGGATATGGAGACCGCAGTGCGGCAATGCCATTTAGTTTGATACCGGGGTCAACCCTGACTTCTGTAAGGCCTTTGGCAAGTACGGGAAAGACAGCAGGCAGTTCATAAGCCCCAATAGCCTGATTGTTGATATATACCCAGGCATCGGTAATATTTTCGGTGGGAGCTCCCTGAAGTTCGTAATTGGTATAAATAGGAATGGAATCGATCCGTATATAAGCAGGAATTGTTTGTTCACTTTCAAACTTCTGACACGAACCAAACCATAAAGCTGTAAAGATCAGAAAAACAGGAAGTACTGAAAAGCGTAAATTTCTACAGGTCATACAGGCTTGTTTTGCTAATGCTGCTTTATAAATTTCCAACGTTTAAAATGCTTCAATATTGTATACTGAAACCGCTACAATTATAATTTAGATTCTGTGTAAATTATAGATTACTGGGGTTCAAATTGAGCTTCTCGATTATCTTATGAGCCACTTCAAGTGCAAGGTAACCGTCATTGATCGTTACGGGGGGTGTTGTATCGTTTACAATCGCATCATGAAATGTTTCCAATTCCCTTTTTATGGCATTAAGCTCTTCTACATCTGGTTTATCAAAGATAATCTGTTTGGGTGCTTTGCCTTCACCCAATTCCATAATAACAGCATAAGGATCTGCAGATGCAGGGTCGACATCCTTCAAGCGAAGTATTTCAGTTTCTTTTTCAAGGAAATCTACAGATATATAGGCATCTTTCTGGAAAAACCTTGATTTCCGCATATTTTTCATACTGATGCGGCTTGCTGTAAGGTTAGCAACACATCCATTCGTGAATTCTATACGTGCATTTGCTATATCGGGTGTATCACTCACTACTGGAACTCCACTTGCACTGATCCTGTGAATATCCGACTTCACAACGCTTAAAACGATGTCGATATCATGGATCATCAAATCGAGGACGACGGGAACATCCGTTCCTCTGGGGTTAAATTGTGCCAGACGATGCGTTTCAATGAACATGGGTTGCTTAAAATAAGGTCTGGCTGCAAGAAAGGCCGGATTGAAACGTTCAACATGCCCAACCTGAACCTTAATATTTGCCTCTTCCGACAGAGCAATCAGTTTTTTAGCTTCACCCAGTGTGGTTACTATGGGCTTTTCAATAAATACATGCCTGGTTTTCTTCAGGGCCTCGGAAGCACAATCAAAATGTGAAACAGTGGGGGTAACAATATCAACTACTTCTACTTCCTCAATAAGGGCAGAAAGTGTATCAAAACGTTTAATCCCAAATTCACTTTCAACCTTGCTCGCATTTTCATTATCGGGATCATAAAATCCTACCAATTCATAATCACTGATCTGTTGAATGCATTTTATATGAATTTTCCCTAAATGCCCGGCTCCGAGCACACCTATTTTTAACATACCTTATTTTTTTTGCAAATGTACTTTTTTTCGGCAAACGGCACGGCTGATTTTATTATTTTCGCACTGCATGATCGATTCATACAAACATAAAGGCCTTCGGAAGCAATTAGTGGAAACAGTCAGGGAGAAAGGTATCATCAATGAGGATGTACTGGATGCCATAGGCAAGATCCCCAGACACCTGTTCCTTGATTCTTCCTTCCTTGAATTCGCTTATCAGGATAAGCCCTTTCCGATAGGCTCGGGACAAACCATTTCGCAACCCTATACGGTTGCCTTTCAAACAGAACTTCTTGAAGTAAATTCAGGCGACAAAGTTCTTGAGATCGGTACCGGTTCTGGTTACCAGGCATGTGTACTTGAAGAATTGGGAGCCAAGGTTTTCAGCATTGAACGACAAAAAAAACTTTATCTGAAAACCAAGCAGTTTATGCATAAGCTCGGATATAATTCAAAGCTTTTTTATGGTGATGGATATAAGGGGCTTCCTGCCTTCGCACCTTTTGATAAAATACTCATCACTGCCGGAGCACCTGAACTCCCAAAAGATCTCCCTGATCAACTTAAAACAGGTGGAATGATCGTAATCCCTGTCGGGAAGGGTGGAGTGCAAACAATGATGCGCTATATTAAACAGGAAGAAGGCAATCTGATTGCTGAAGACCACGGAAGCTTCCGTTTTGTGCCCTTACTTAAGGAATTGGCCAATGATTAAATCCCTGATCCCAAAATATCTTATTGCAATTCTTTTCTGCCTATTATTTGTGCAGAATAATCAAGCTCAGGCCATTTATCAAGATAAAATTGAAACAATCGTAGATTACTCAGCTAACAATAAGATATTTCCATGCAAATGGCGAAAAAAGAGGATGGCTGCCATCGCCACACCAATACCTGAAAAAGAAATCATTCGAACAAATGAATCATTGCTAAAGGCTATTACAAAATATCCTTTTAGCATGATTGAAAAGAATCTCAGGAAAATATACGCAATGCGCACTCTGAGTTTCTTTGACCTCGATTATGGAGGAACATATTATCGAAGGTGTGTGTATATCACCAATGATGGAATCGAAAAAGGATATACTGTAAAAGTGATAGAAGGTTCATTTCATCATGAATTCTCCAGTGTATTGATTAAAAGATATAAAAAAGCCTTCAAAAAATCTGAATGGATGGCAGCCAATCCCCTAAATTTTACTTACGGCGATGGGGGGAAAGAAGCCTTAAAATCGAATAAATCCAGTAAACGTCCTGATGCATCCTTATACCCATCAGGATTTTTGAATGAATATTCCTTGGCCTCTATTGAGGAGGATTTCAATTGTTATGCTGAATTGCTGTTTATGTCGGATGATGATTTCTGGATCGCCTGGGAAACAAGTGAAGCAGTCAGAAAAAAAACAAACATCCTTATCTCATTTTATCACAGGATCAATGCCGTCTTCACCCTGGAATACTTCCGGGGATTAACTGATCGCTGAGATATTCATCCAGTTCACATCTATTGATAGAATTTATTCCGTCATACCCCTGCATCAAGGCTGCAGGGAATTAGTTTGACCTCCACTTTCCATTTCACTTTGCTTTTGAAAAGTGGAGCGCACTAAAAAAAAAGCTTGCGCATGGGCATGCGCAAGCTAGTCAAACCCGGTTCGAACATCCGGGTCCTTTTTACAAAAAATTACGTAAAAAAGTCCACTTTTTATTGTGGACTTTATCACTAAATATTTTTAATCTATTTACCTGTTACCTGCATAGAAGTAACAACTGTAAAGCTGGTGTTCAGATGCACACCGGACTTAATGTTCCCGGTAATTGCAAATGTCCATGTACCACCCAGTTTAGGGAAGTAATTTGAGAACGTAAAGGGTGACCCCTGGGTAACGATTTGGCCACTGCCAATATACTCTTCATTACCAAGACCACCGGGATAAGTAACAATCGTTTTGATCATTTCCCAATCGTCAGTAACACAGGTAATGTAAAAATCAAGCACTTCAGATCCACCAGTCTGAACAACCAGATAGGTAGGTGAAAATGCAGGTGTATAAGCTGTTGGTGTTGGCGTGGGTGTTGGAGCAGGATCTTCATCCTTTTTACAAGCTGAAAAAATGAGGGCAGTGCTGAGAAATAATGCGCCCACAAGATAAAAGAGTTTACTTTTCTTCATAATTTTTGTTTTAGGTTATGGCTCTTAAATGATTTATTGACTACCAAATATAAGGAATTATCAGGATCAAAAACAAATAATACTAGTTACAGAATAAAATTAATGGCTCCTTTCGGCAACAGTTGTGGAAGGCGGGTGTAGCGACAAAAATATATTCACAATTTAATTCTATGAAAATCAACACTATGCACTATTGTTTATACTTATTTTAAATTGTGGCAATATTTTTGTATTTTTGCGTTCTGAATCAAAATAAAATAACACAATTCTATTATTAACAAAAATTCATAACGATTATGAAAAAGACAATTTATTTATTTGGGCTATTGCTTCTGGCCGGAGCAACCGTTTTCACATCTTGCAATAAAGACGAAGATGAAGAACCTGCTGTTGACCTGACACCTGTCTTGACATTCATAGGAGGAGCAGGATATACTTCCGCTGATGTCGATCTGGCGCCGAGCAGCACCTTTAAAGTAGGGATCAATGCATCAGAAAATGCAACATCCAAGAAAGACATCGCTTCATTCACCGTTGTTCGTACATTCAACAATACTCCTACCACTGTATTCGAAGATGACAACATCAACGAGGCAACCTTCACCTGGGAGCAGGATCTTATCGCCAATACACAGGTTGGTGACGAAAGATGGACTTTCACAGTAACTGATAAGGATGGACTGAAGAAAGAACTTTCTTTCATTGTTACAACCATCTCCTCTGTTACCTCTTATAGGAATTTATCATTAGGATCATTCAATGATGACCTTCCAAGCTTTGTGGCCACTGCCACCGGGACATTGTTGTCGAAAGCACAAGCAGGAGCAGCCCAAGAAACTGTTGACTTTGCATTTTACCTGGGAGCAATTAACAAGTCTTCTTTTGGTGCACCTTCTAATTCAAATATTAAGTTAGTATTTGCCTTAGCTACAGCAGGCTGGACAACATTCAACAATACCCTGTTCGAAATGGCCAGTATCAATGCTGCAGAATTTGATGCAATTGGAAACTCATATGCATTCCCGGCCTTTACAGGAACTGATGATGAGGTTAACAATCTGGAAGCAGGTGATGTCGTTTTCTTTAAAACTGTAAATAACAAGTACGGATATATTAAAATAAACAGCATTAACGGAAAAGGTGATTATATCAATATTGACATGATCGTTGAAAACTAGGATATTTTAAATTCAATTATGAAAGGCCTCCGACTGTTCGGGGGCCTTTTTTTATTCGAAAAATTCAAGTTATTCCGGGAATTTGTCTTTGTTCTCCAGCTGGAGGACCTTCTTTTTTGCATCAAGTCCTCCTGCATACCCTGGCAGTTTGCCATTATTTCCTATGTTCCTGTGAATGGCATCATGATGGATACCACGTTAGCAGCATTTGCTGATGCCACAGCACGAATGGATTTCCAATCACACAAGCATAAGGCATATTAAAGGATCCCAGCAATAATTCTCCGTATGGCGAAAACCAGGTTTGTGTGTTTACAATCCTCATAATGAAATTTTATCCAATATAATTTGTAGCTTTTCTTCAAGGGGCAACTTTCCATCGACCCATTCAATCTTCACCCCTTTTTTTTCCATTCTCCTGAACCAGGTCATTTGTCTTTTGGCAAACTGATGTATGGCGGTGTTGAGCTTCTGAAACATGTCATTGTAAGCAATCTCACCTTTAACATATTGGGTAAGAAACTTATATTCAAGGCCATAAAACTCAAGTTGATCAGGAGTAAGGTCCGAATCCAGCAATCCTTTGATCTCATCAAGCATCCCCTCATCGAGACGTTGCCGTAAACGATAAGTAATCCTGGCTCGGATTTCCTCTCTGTGCAAAGAGATGCCAAAGACATGGTGCTGAATCTTTGGAAATGTTTTATGTGAGGAAGGAGGTGCGGCTGAGGAAGAGGATATTTCAATAGCACGGATCAGTCGCTCGCGATTCTCAGTATCCGTAATATTGTGTGCCTCCCGAAGTGACCGAAGACGAATAATAAGTTCTTCATCCGACAATTTCTCGAGTTCTCTCCGAAGGTCCTCATTTCTTGGAACATCGCTCATCTCATATTCCAGAATGACTGACTCAAGATACATACCCGTACCTCCACAGAGGATGGCTTTCTTTTCTTTTTTGTTAATAGTTTCAAACGCTTTGATAAAATCCTGCTGAAAACGAAAGACGTTATACTCTTCTCCCGGGTCAGCGATATCGATCAGGTGATAAGGGATCCGGGTACCATCAACAATATAATCTTCCAGGTCTTTTCCTGTACCAAGGTCCATACCCCTGTATACCTGCCTGGAGTCGGCACTGATTATTTCTCCATCAATTTTTGCAGCCAGGCCTGCTGCAAGGCTGGTTTTCCCCGTGGCTGTTGGGCCTAATATGGTAATAAGATCATGCAAAATGATGTTCCGATTGATAATTATTTTCAATGCTCATAAGGGCATCCCTGATGAGATTTAATTGTTCAACAGATAATTTGTCAAAGTTAAACCCTGATGCCAAAAAATCAAATTTCTTTAAAACCTCAGGATAATAAGAGGAATAGTTATCGAGGAAACAATTCTCATTCGTCAAAGCCTTCTCTTTCTGACTATGTTTAAGATATTGCAGAATACGCAAGCCATCAATTTTATCCCGGCAGGACCTGCGAAATTGATCCACGGTCCTGGCATTCTTTCTTAAAGGTGACCAGATGTCTTTTTGCTTCAGCACATCATTGATAAATTTATCCATGGGGGTTTCGATATCCTTTTCAAATAAAAGACCAAAGGCTTCATAGGTTTCCTTTACGTTATCAAACAAGCTATGGTGATAGATGGGATAACTGTCCCAGTCACCTGTGGCCCCTTTAATCATTGCCGGACCTGTTCCAAAGAACACCCTGTCGGAGAATCGGGCGGCAGGATATACCTTTTCCTCGTTCCAGGTCATCAGCTTCCCATATTTTACAAGCTTTTGCAGAAAATAAAAATCCTCACCACTTTTTTTAGGGCTCATCCCTCCTATCGCTTTATATGCATGCACCGGGACCGCCATTGCTGATCCCAGGGCTGTAAAATGAAACGGATTATGGATACGCCATAGATTGATGACATAATTACGCATATAGATCTCGTACCTCAGAATGGCCCTGTCTTCAGCTTCGCTGCCGCTCAGTTTATGATAATACGGAACAGAAAGGCCTATTGCATTGGGATGAGCATTGAAATTATCAACTATTGAGCTAAAATAATTACTATTGAAGGTAGTGTCCCCATCCAGGGTGATGATGATGTCCTCATTTTCAGCTTCAGTCAGCAATGCATCCATAACTGTTTTCCTGGCCCAGCCTACTCCCAGCTTCTTTCCCTGCCAGCCCTTGCCGGGTGAACATCGATCAATAATATGATTTGGGAAAGAGGCATGTTTCTGCAAGTGGTCAATGGAGGCCATGTTCCGTTCGCAAACTGCTATTTTTTCTGTATCATTCCACCAATTGTCAGCCTGGTTCACAACAAAAAATACCTTGTAATTATCATAATCCTGAGCTTCCAGATCTTTTAAAAGAAATGGGAGATTATCCAATTCATCCATTAATGGAATGGCGATAAATATTTTTCTGCTCATAATTCAATTCGAAATTCGTTATTTTTCAGTTAATCAGATAGGATGAATGCGCTGTTTAAGGAATAATCGCTATTTTTGATACAATTTAAATCCTTTCTAAATAAGAAAGCATGGAAATGAATGAAGTCCTTGAGCGCTTGCCAAAGCACTTGCTCGACCTGGTTATCGACCAGCCTTACAATGCATATACAGCCCAGGATCATGCACTATGGCGTTATGTAATGCGACAAAATGTGCGTTACCTGAGTAAAGTGGCGCATGGGTCCTATACTGATGGATTGAAACAAACAGGTATCAGCATTGATCGAATACCCCATATGTACGGCATGAACAGAATTCTGAAAGAGATTGGCTGGGCAGCTGTTGCCGTAGATGGATTTATTCCTCCAGCCGCATTTATGGAATTCCAGGCATATAAGGTGCTTGTCATTGCTGCTGATATTCGTCCAATCAGCCAGATTGAATACACGCCGGCACCTGACATCATTCATGAGGCGGCAGGCCATGCGCCCATCATTGCAGATCCTGAATACTCGGAATACCTGCGCCTTTTCGGAGAAGTAGGAAGCAACGCTTTTTCATCAGCTGCTGATTTCAGATTATACGAAGCCATCCGGCATTTATCCATCCTCAAAACGGATCCCTATACTCCAAAAGAAAAGATTGCTGAAGCTGAACAAAACCTGGTAGAGAAGGAAAAAGAACTGGGAGAGGTTTCTGAAATGTCGATGGTCAGAAATTTGCATTGGTGGACCGTTGAATATGGCCTTATTGGAGACCTCAACAAACCAAAAATTTATGGTGCCGGACTTCTTTCTTCCATTGGAGAAAGCCAGCATGCCATGCAGGATAAAGTAAAAAAGATATTTTATGATATAAGTGCTAAAGACCTTGGGTTTGACATTACCACCATGCAGCCACAACTGTTTGTAACTCCTGATTTTGAGCATTTGACAAAAGTCCTGCGTGAATTTGAACAAAGCATGGCCCTCAAAAGAGGTGGGACCTACGGACTAACCAAAGCCATCGCCTCAGAAAGCGATGCCAGTTGCACTTATAGTTCAGGGCTTCAGGTATCCGGGGTTTTCACAAATATTATAGAAGACAAGGATGAAGTTGTTTACATTCAAACCACAGGTCCGACAACATTGAATTATGCCAACAAACAATTGCCAGACCATGGAAAAGATCATCATCCGCATGGATTCGGCTCTCCCGTCGGGATGCTAAAAGGAATTCTCACTCCCCCTGAAAAATTATCGGAATCAGCACTTCACAGGCAAGGTATTATAAAAGAAAAACATTGCACCCTGGAATTTGACTCAGGTCTCACAGTGAACGGGACCCTCTTCAATACCATATACAATCAATCAGATCTGCTTATACTTTCCTTCCGCAACTGTACAGTGAAGTACGGCGAAAAGATACTTTTTGAGCCTTCCTGGGGAGTGTATGATATGGCTGTAGGAGCAAAGATCACCTCCTGTTTCAGTGGCCCTGCCGATCCTGATTCATATGGATTGCACTTCCCTGTTCCAAGCGAAAAAACCCATAAAATCATTCATCAGGAGAATGAGATTAAACTGTTCTCACTATATGAAAAAGTACGCGACATGCGTGAAACAAATATCTCAAATGCCGACCTGTCAGCCATGCTTAATACTATCAAAACAAATTATCCGGACGATTGGCTATTGGCTGTTGAGATCCTTGAGTTCGCAAAAAAGACCAATGATAAAGCCCTGATTGAAAAAGCAAGCATTCAGTTAGAGAAGCTGAAAGAAGCACATCCGGAATTTACACAATTGATCGAAGCAGGAAAAGAACTTTAGTGTTCGATGCACAATAAATAGGCAAGGGCATCTTCCACCTTTCCTTCAGAAATAAGTTTTTTGGCCATAAAGTGGATTTCTGATTCAGTTTTGCCCTGAAGTAATTCCTTCGATTTTTCAATCACCTCTCCTTCCGGGAGTTTTTCAACGTTCGCAAGCTGGCCGAGGTCATTTCCGGAAAGAATATCACTGAGCCTGATATTGGCAGGCAGTTGATCCACCCCGATTCCCAGTTTTGCAAGTGGTTTTTCCACTTCAAAGATTGCCGCACCAAAGGCTTCGCAATAATGGTCGCCTCCAAGGCGGCCAACCAATTGGATCTTATTCGGGTCTATGGTACCATTTTCATCAAGGATATCATCATCTACATGGATCATGAGTATTTCACAAACGACCAGGTTTCCGGCTCCCCCTTCATTGCCAGTTTCAATCACTTCACGCACCTTGCATTCAAATTGTACCGGGGACTCCTTCACCCTGAATGGTTTTACCGCAACAGAAGGCAGCATGGTAAGCCCTGCCTTCAGAAATTCATTTACTCCTTTGGGGTATTCTGTACTGGCCAGGTTAACCTGCTGAACCATATTGCGGCTAACAACATTGATGACAACTTCTGGCACTTTCTTTACATTTTCGTATGTATGCTTCGTTGTATTATCCCTTCCCCTTCGGGCCGGTGAGAAAATGAGTGTTGTGGGATTTACACCAAAAGCATTAAAAAAACTAAAAGGAGAAAGATTGGGTTTCCCTTTCTTGTCAAGTGTACTTACAAAGGCAATAGGTCTTGGACCAATGGAGCCAAGAAGCAGGTGATGAAGTTTTGGAACAGCTATTTCTGAAGGGTTGATTTGCATAAGGCTAATGGTTTTCGATTGCAGGTAAAATGGTGGTAATTGCTTCACCAAATCCTATTCTTGTAGTATCATTTTTAGCATATCCTTTCATAATGATTGTATCATTATCGAGGATGAATTTTCTTTCGCTTCCATCATTGAGTTTGATGGGTTTTGTTCCTTTCCATGAGAGCTCCAGCATGGATCCGTATGAGTCCGGAGTGGGGCCGCTGATGGTTCCACTGCCATACATATCTCCTGGATTTATATTACAGCCGTTCACGGTATGGTGTGCCAGTTGCTGTGCCATATTCCAGTACATATATTTAAAATTTGAGCGGCAGATCAGGTTTTCTTCAGCTTCATTTGGCTTCAAAATAACTTCCAGATTGATATCGAAGCTTTTCTTTCCCTTGTATTGGAGGTAAGGGAGCACAGCCGGGTCTTGCCTGGGCCCTGATAACCTGAAAGGTTCAAGCGCATCCAAAGTAACGATCCAGGGGGAAATAACTGAGCCAAAATTCTTGGAAAGAAATGGTCCAAGGGGGACATATTCCCATTTTTGTATATCCCTGGCCGAAAGATCATTAAACAATACAAGCCCGAAGATATGATCCTCTGCATCATCAACATCTATCTGTTCGCCAAGCTTTGTTCCCAGCCCTGTGATAAATGCCATTTCGAGTTCAAAATCGACCAGTTTGCTGGGACCGAAAGAAGGGCTCTCGGCATCATCGGCTTTCGTTTGGCCCAAAGGCCGGTGAATCTTTGTACCGCTCACTACAATGGATGAACTCCTGCCATGATATCCTACCGGAATATGTTTCCAATTGGGAAGGAGCGCATTCTCAGGATCCCGGAACATAATCCCAACATTGGTTGCATGCTCTATGCTTGAGTAAAAGTCAGTATAATCACCCACAGCCACAGGGAGCATCATCTCCACACTATTAGCATCAATCAGTGCGAAACCAATGGCCTCAAGATCCGTTTTCAGTTCATCATTGCCCTCGGCAAATAGTTCAGCGATCCTGTTTCGAACAGATGAAGTTGTTTTTTTACCGAGTGCTATAAAATCATTCAATACTGGAGCATAAAAAACACTCAGGTCGGCGATATCCAGGTCATCGAAATATCCATAATCAGCTAAGGCAGAAAGATCAATTACCATATCACCGATACGCGTAGCTGTTCTTGCTATATTATCCGATACACGATATACCCCAAAAGGAATATTTTGTATCGGAAAGTCAGAATCAGCCGGGACCTTCAGCCATGATTTCAAGGATGGGTTATTTGCATCAAACATATTTCCCTCAATTTCTAAAATTCAAACATTAAATTATCCAACATCTACAATCAACAATCTATAATCCATAATCTATAATCCATAATCCATAATCCATAATCCATAATCTACAGAGTTCCTCTCCGCTCCTGCTCCCTTTCAATGGATTCAAATAGAGCTTTAAAATTGCCTTTCCCAAATGACTTGGCACCTTTTCGTTGAATGATCTCATAGAAAACGGTGGGCCTGTCTTCAACGGGTTTAGTAAATATCTGCAAAAGATATCCCTCATCATCTCTGTCGATCAGGATACCATGCTTCTTTAGTTCCTTAAGTTCCTCGTCGATATGCCCTACCCTGTCAAGCACAGTTTCATAATATGTTTCAGGTACATAAAGAAAATCAACACCTCTGCGTTTAAGCTCACTTACCGTGTAAATGATATCATCCGTAGCCATGGCCACATGCTGAACTCCTGCACCCCGGTAGAAGCTGATATATTCTTCAATCTGTGACATTTTCCGGCCTTTGGCAGGTTCATTGATAGGAAATTTAATTCTCCCATTATTGTTTGACATTACCTTGCTCATAAGGGCAGTATATTCAGTTGAAATATCTTTATCATCAAATGAGATAAGTTGTTTAAATCCCATCACATCCTGGTAAAATTTCGCCCAAACATCCATTTCTCCCCATCCTACATTGCCAACCATATGGTCAACATATTTCAATCCCAGTGGTTCGGGCCTGTATTCAGGTTCCCATTTTTTAAACCCGGGAAGAAAGGTGCCTTTATAATTTTTTCGTTCAACAAAAACATGGACAGTCTCACCGTACGTATGAATGCCGGCCATGACCACTTCGCCATGCTCATCCTTTTCAGTCTTAGGCTCAAAATATGACTTCGCTCCACGGCTGGTGGTTTCTTTCCACGATTTGGCGGCATCATCCACCCATAGAGCCACTACTTTAACACCATCACCATGTTCTTTCACATGGTCAGCAACGATTGAGTCGGGAGTCAGGGCAGTGGTAAAAACAAAACGGATCTTGTCCTGGACAAGTACGTATGAAGTCTTTTCTTTATCGCCTGTTTCAAGACCTTTATAGGCCAGTGGCTGAAAGCCAAAAGCACTTTGGTAATAGAAGGCTACCTGTTTGGCATTGCCCACATAAAATTCTACAAAATCGGTACCATTGATAGGTAAAAAATCTTCACTCATTGTATTATGGTTTTAATTAATTCATTCATCATCCAGCCAACTCAGGTAATAATCTTTATCTTCAATCTTCATCGCAGCTTTTGTAAGCTTTAATGGTTTGAAGGTATCTATCATCACCGCCAGCTCATTGGTTTCTTTTTGTCCGATGCTTTTTTCTACAGCCCCCGGATGAGGTCCGTGAGGTATGCCTGTAGGGTGCAGGGTTAATTGTCCTCTTTCAACATGCTTGCGACTCATAAACTCTCCATCGACGTAATAAAGGACCTCATCTGAATCAACATTGCTGTGATTGTACGGAGCCGGAATAGCTTCGGGGTGGTAATCATAAAGACGGGGCACAAAGGCACAGGTAACATAATTTCGTCCTTCAAATGTTTGGTGCACAGGAGGTGGTTGATGGACACGGCCAGTGATGGGTTCAAAATCGTGAATCGATAAAGCATAAGGATAATGGTATCCATCCCACCCGATCAGATCAAATGGATGTGAAGCAAAGTGGTATGGGAACATCATGTTATCCCTTTTGACATATACCAGGAAGTCGCCCTTTTCATCATTTGTTTCCAATCTTTCAGGAGTGCGAATATCCCTTTCATAGAAGGGAGAATGTTCGAGCAACTGCCCTATTTTGCTCATATATCTTTTAGGGAACCTGATGGGGGAATAGGATTCCATGATCAGCAGGCGGTTTTCGCCTGTTTTAAAATGCAATTGATAGGTTACACCCCGAGGCACTATCAAGTGATCGCCCGGCCGAAAATCAAGCAGTCCATACATGGTTTTCAGCATGCCTTCTCCTTCATGGACAAAGATCATTTCATCTCCACCTGAATTTTTAAAGAAATAATCCGTCATTGATTCTTGCGGCGCCGAGAGGATAATACCAATATCATTATTGAACATAAGGGTCTTCCTGCTCTTCAGGTAATCTTTCTCCGGCTTAATCGAAAAGCCCTGAAAACTTCGGTGTTGCATATTCTGCTCTACGGCAAGTTCAGGAGCCACTGAATAAGGTTCATCAATTCCTTTAACAAGCGTTGGCGGATGGATATGATAAACCAGTGAATAATCATCCGAAAATCCTTCAGTAGACACTAGTTGTTCTGAATACAGACCACCGTTTGGCTTCCGAAATTGTGTATGTCTTTTATGAGGGATTTCTCCCAGGCGTTGATAAAACGGCATTTGATCCGGGCGTTAAAAGTTGATTTTAATTCATGTCCATTTCATGAAATGAAACTGAAAATTAAACATTTTTTCTCACTTATTGTTCATGATTATAACAAATGAATTATTGCTGCGCAAAGACCTTCTTATGAGTAACGACTTATTTTCACCGATACAGCTTGCTAAGCTAACGCTTCCAAACAGGATTATCATGGCCCCGCTGACCCGTTCCAGGGCTACCCTGGATGGAACCCCAACACCCATCATGGCAGAGTATTACAGGCAGCGTGCCGGAGCCGGATTGATTATTTCTGAAGCCACAAACATTTCCCAGCAGGGAACAGGTTACCCTTATACCCCGGGAATATACAATCAGTTGCAAATAGATAAGTGGAAAAAGATTACAGATGCTGTTCATGAAGCAGAAGGCCGAATATTCATGCAATTATGGCATGTGGGCAGACACTCCCATCCATATTACCAGGTGGCCGGGGACCTGCCTGTTTCTGCATCAGCAGTGCGGGAAAGGGGAACGATAAAAACCCCCGAAGGGATAAAGGAGACCGTCACTCCCAGAAGCCTTCATATTCCTGAGATCAAAGAGATTGTGAATCAATACGGTCAGGCAGCAGAAAATGCCATTGAAGCTGGATTCGACGGGATTGAGATCCATGGAGCAAATGGTTACCTCATTGATCAGTTCTTACAAGATGGCAGCAATCAGCGTGGAGATGAATATGGAGGCAGTGTGAAAAACAGATCTCGTTTCCTTTTTGAAATAGTGGAGGAAGTGATCAATCGTATTGGTAAACACAAAACAGCACTGCGTCTTTCTCCCAGCGGCATCAAGCTGGATATGTCAGACTCAGATCCCGTTGGGACATTCAGCTATGTGATCGATAAGCTCAATCATTTTGACCTTGCATATCTTCACATCCTGGAGCCCCTTGAGGACGTGAGTCACCTTCCCCATTACCTCAAGGAGATTACACCATATTTCAGAAAAATTTATTCCGGCACACTGATGACCAATGGAGGGTTTGATTCAAAGGCAGGCAACAAATTCATTCAGGATGGCACTGCAGATCTCATCGCCTATGGCAAGCCATTTATTTCCAATCCCGATCTGGTAGAAAAATTCAAAAACGGCGTTCCCTTAACAGAATGGGATGCTAAAACGTTCTATACCCAAGGGGAAGAAGGCTATATTGAAATTAGAGATTCACATTATGCATAAAGAATAAAGAACAAGGAACAAGGAATATCGAACAAGGAATAAGAATAAGAATGTGAATGAGGAGATATCAAATCCCAAAGCCTCAAGCCCCAGGC